>CAZLKD010000036.1:0-8505 GCA_964560015.1 uncultured Candidatus Peribacteria bacterium | reverse complement strand
TGTTCTGCATATTTGCAGTTTTCGGCATCGTGGACGTGGAAACATTCGAAACAATTTTTCCCGTTTCTGATATAGTCGCCCACACAGTTTTCTCCTTGAATGATGTGCCCAGATTTTTTTGGAAGAGCATCGATGAGTTCTTGTTGTTTTCTGAGATATTGTTTCTGCTCTTCGGTATTTGAGTTGAAGAATTTTTTTAAAAATGCATCATATTGTTCTGGTGTGACTTCACTATTGAAAATATGGTAGGATTTATTCACGAGATTCACACATCAGAAACACTTTGTACATGAGAGACAATTACTCAAAAAATGACTTTCACGACAGTTATCACAGTTTTGACTCCAAAAAAGAGAATGACAATTATAGGAGTCGCTTATCTCGTAGCAGTATTTGCATTCGTGGATAAAGGAACAATCCAGACAATGCTCGGATTTTTGAAACCAGCAACCATATTCACAAAATTCGTTATTTGAAGATTCATAAATGAGATAACAGTTTCTACAATTGGCAGTGAGATTGGTAAATTCACAGTTTTCATTTTGGGATGTGATGACATTGATTTGTGGTACGCGACGATGGAGCTCTCCGAGTTGTTCAAAAAATGGTCGGTTAAAATCAAAATCAGAGCCGTAGTCCAGAGGATTCCAATCATCGCCCCACCACACTTTCTGATCGTAGACGGTATAAGGCTTATCAGGAGAGTAGAGCGCTATGATGGGTTTTTCTGTTTTATCACATTTTCTCTGGTACAGTTTTCTCTCATTTCTCCAGGAAAGTCGTCGACGTTTTCTTTCTTCTGGAGAGAGAGTTGGAGAGGGTATGAGATATTTTATCCCTGAGAAAATAGGAGACTTTTTATCGTAATACTCGAGATCCTTATCAGTCACAAAAAAATCTTTTCCAGATATTTGGCATTTTTTGGTTTCTACTATCTTATCTCCGGGGGGTATGAAACTCATAAAATATGATAAAATAGAGAAAAAGTGAAATATTCGTGTGGTGAATACAATCTCTTATTCTAGGACAAAACTTTGAGAGTCAAAACAATGCTGGTGAAAAAATTTTCCACCCATCTCTTTACATAGTAAAAAATGGTATAATATATAAATAATGAGACAAATTATGCCATGATTAACTGATGTATGCATCCTGGAAAATCCAGTTTGATGAAGAGCTGAGATAGAGCTTGTTGTTTCTCGGTGCGGATATCATGTTCAGCAATTATTCAAATTTATCGAGAATTATGTAAATTCATGACTCCGACATGAAGAGGATAGATTTATAGCTCTTGCTGGAAAATGAAATGAGCATATTTTCAGGGATTTTCTTTGCGCCCCAATTGCTATGAGTATGACTCGAGATATCACGGATTTTTTGTCTCGGTTCAAGGAGTTACCGTTTTGTTTTCAGCGTCTAATTATCACTCATATATCTTCAATTAAACAATTTTCTCACATGAATAGGCTTCTAGATTTTGTGTATATTGTTTCTGAATTGCAGAGACTAGAATTGGAATTTCCTGGTAGATTAACTTTCCAGGATTATGAATTTGCGCATTGATGATGGAGCGATTGATTCTACAGAAATATTGCACACGTGAGAGCAAGGCTAGAAGGACGAGAATTATTTTAATTTTTTATATATGACAGTTCTTATAGACACATTGACTGATATGGGCCTGACGGACGAAGAGGCGAAAGTATATCTCGCTGCTCTCTCAGTCGGTAGCAATCCAGCGTCTACAATAGCACGCACGTGCGATCTCAAACGGGAGACATGCAATTACACCCTCAAGAAACTCGTCTCCAAGGGGCTTGTTTCGACACTGTTTCGTGACGGGGCAACTTTTTATACTCCAGAACCACCAGAAAAACTCGTCACCATCGCCGAATCACGACTCCTGACTATTTCACGGACGGTCCCTCTTCTAAATCAGATGATGAATCAAAAGGGAAATAAGCAGGCAAAAGTGAAGGTGTATCAGGGTACCTCAGGGATTGAGACAGTGATGGAAGATGTCCTCAAAGCTCCCGGAGAGGCTCTCACATACACCAATCTCGGAGCCATGCTCGCGATTTTTGGCGATAAAGTAACTGAGTTTCGAGAAAAACGAAAACAATCTCAAGTGACTTCTCGTACTATTTCGACGTATTCTCCCGAGGCAAAATCGTATGTGACGGGTGGGACATTGTTTGAGTGAGAACAAATCCTTTTTGTGAACAATCAGGAGTTTATATTTGGTTCAGACGTACTTATTTATGGTGATAAAGTAGCCATTATCTCTCTCGAACAAGATGAAAATTATGGTTTTATAGTCGAGAGTGCTTCTTTTGCTCGTACGCAACGTGCCATATTTGATCTCGCTTGGATAGGGGGGAATATGTTCGTGGCTCAGTAGTCATAAAAGTAACAGGAAAATTAAAAGAGAGGCTTTGTGAATGCATAAAACTTGTTAAACCCATTAAACAGATTAAACTCTTCCCCATGAATCAGAAGAAAATATCTATTCTCCTCATCGATGACGATCAGTGAATCGTTGATTCACTAGCGCTCTATCTCGGTGATACTGAGTTTGAAGTCCATATTTGTATGCGTGGTGACGAGGCTATGAATACGTTTCGGGCGGTAAAGCCTGACGTTGTTATCCTCGATATAAACCTCCCTGGACAAGACGGATTGACTATACTTCGCACGCTCCGAGCAGAATCAAGTGTTCCAGTGCTGATGCTCTCAGCCCGAGATGATCAGAACAATATTAGTACCTCTTTTGAATTTGAAGCAGACGATTATATCGGTAAACCTTTTAGTCCAAAAGAAGTGGTCATGCGTATCAAGGCTGTTCTCCGCCGAGGAACATCTCAATCGAACAAAGAAGGCCTCATCTATCGTGATCTAAAGCTGATAGAATCAGAACTCAAGGTAGTTCGTGGTCAAAATGAAGCCCTACTGACAAAATCTGAATTTCAGCTCCTCAAATATATCATCGCTCGAGAGGGTAAGGTCGTCTCTCGTGATGACCTCATGCGTGAAATCATGGGGTATGCCAATTTCCTCTATGACAGAACCATCGATACACATATCAAAAACATCAGACACAAAGTGGGGGAAGATGTCATCCTGACGGTACGCGGTATCGGTTATAAAAGCTTTTAATATTTTTTTATGCATTTTCTTGTTGGCCTCTTAGTTATCGGTCTCGGTGTCGTCATCCTCAAATACATCCGTCCGACATATGAATTCGTTGGTTCTTGGGACTGGGCAGAGCGATTTTTTGGCATCGGAGGGACAGTGACGGCCCTCAAACTTGTAGGCCTTGTCTTCATTGTAATAGGCTCTCTCTACGCTCTTGGCTGGATTTAATAGAAAATATAATTTTTACTTGTCAAAAAAATAAAATTACTATAATTACGTAGTAAGAGTTTTCTAATTCTTACAGCCATGAATGATATCGATAGAAACATAAGCTGATGACCGTGAGAATGAAGAGATGTCTTGCCTCTACCAAAAGTGCCAGACTTATCAAAATGAACTTCGTCGCAGACACTGATTCAGTATCAAAAAGAACTCCTCGAATACCACAAAGAAAACGGTAAGCCAGATACCCATCCATCTATCATTGAGTGTAGAGAAAAAATAGAGGAACTCGAATTTGTCCAAGCAAGTACAGTTCATCCAGTTGTTATAGTTAACAATGATTCAGGTACACTGGGCTCTGTTGTGCCAACAAAGTCACCCTGTATTTTTATGAATGCAGGGCATTTTCAGTCCTTCAATAAAAGTCCAAATAGAGCCGGCGTGCAAGAGCCGTTAAGTCCAAAAATAAAACAGCAACATATACATGTCCTCCAGCACGAAGGAGAACATCTCAGTCATCATAGGAATTGGTCAATTCATAACGAATTACCAGGATGGGATAAGCTCTCGTCGTCTCATAAATCGCTTATTTTTGATGCAATTGGAGTTTCTTATATATCTCTGAGGGGCTTGATGGAAGGAATGACTGAGAGCGCAACTATCGCACAAGAAGGTGTTTTGGATGGGGTGTATTCTGCAGAAGTAAAGGCATGGAGACGATTTGATGCATTGGTAAAAAATAGAACAGGGGTTTCCCTTGCTCATACCTTTGCAAATAAACAAGAGTGACGAAGTTTCTTCCGATTCGAATCGGCAGTGATTGATATCGCGAATCAGCTTTTGCTCCAAAAAACAGCGGTTGAAAGTATTTGAAAAAAACTAACAGAAGCACAGATTGAGAATATAAAAATTATATCTCATATCTCTTCTCGTTCAGGCGTTATTATTCTGGACGAAGAGGTTGCTCTCGGAGAGTTGAATGATGTACCCCTGCCTCTCGCAACTATTCTCTACAATACTCGATCTACTTTTAATAATATAACTGTGCCACACGGTAGGTGAATCTCTATTGAGAATGTCGTTGATAATACATTCGTTAATTTCTTCTGAAAAACGCTCGATGCCCCACAAGATGTAAAAATGCTTCAATGAAGAGTGGCTCAGAGCATGAGTAATCTTGTTGCACTTCAGACCTAGGCTTCTTGTATAGTGAGAAATTTTGCAATTACCAGAGAAAGGATAAGATATTTCCATGATTGCAAAAATATACTCTGTTGTGGTCGCTTGACTCGATGGACAACTTGTAGAAGTCGAGGTCGACATCCACAATGGTATGCCTGCTTTTATCATTGTGTGACTTCCTGATACAGCGATTCAGGAGAGTCGTGAGAGAGTTCGTAGTGCTATCAAAAATTCTGATCTCCCATTTCCACGCACAAAAATTACCGTCAATCTCGCCCCGGCTGATATCAAAAAGACAGGCCCAAGTTTTGATCTCCCTATTGCCCTCTGAATCCTGCTCGAAGAATGCAAAATAGACCAAAATTTACTCAATGAAACGCTCGTTGTTGGTGAACTCGCTCTCGATGGCGCTGTTCGTGCTGTGCAGGCTGTGCTCCCAACGGTTATTTTTGCAAAAGAAAAGTGATATAAACGCGTCATAGTCCCAGAAGAAAATGCCATTGAAGCGGCCCTTATTCCATGAGTTGAAATCGTTCCTGCAAAAAATATTGCAGAACTTGTTCGTATGCTCTCAGGTTCACTTCCGATGATTGTCCAACCAGCTTCTTCGATTGCGGATATCGCTTCTCACAATCCTCATGAGCTCGTCGACTTTTCTCAAATTGTTGGACAGCAGTATGCCAAGCGTGCCCTCCTCATTGCCGCTGCCGGAGGACATAACATCCTCATGGAATGACCTCCATGATCAGGAAAGACGATGCTCTCAAAGGCTCTCGGAACTATTCTTCCTCCGATGGTCTATGAGGAGATAGTCGAGGTAAGTAAGATATATTCTGTTGCAGGAAAACTCTCAAAAGAACATCCACTTATTACTGAGCGACCATTTCGCAGACTCCATCATACAGCATCCGCTATTTCAATTATCGGTGGTGGTCGCGATTCGAAACCAGGAGAGATTTCTCTTGCGCACAAATGAGTCCTTTTCCTCGATGAAATGCTTGAGTTCCCACAGACGGTTCTTGAGACACTCCGTCAGCCTCTTGAAGACGGTGTCATCAGTATCAATCGTGTTCAGAGTAGCTGTATCTATCCTGCGAGATTTATGCTTGTTGGCGCTATGAATCCTTGTCCGTGCGGATTTATGGGAGATCCCGTCAAAAAATGTATCTGTCAGCCATTTCAGATTGACCGATACCGTGCGAGACTTTCTGGTCCCCTCCTGGACCGTATGGATATTTTCATTCATGTGCCACGGGTGAATGTCGATGAAATAGCGACAAAATGAGTGCCTACCTCGACCTCAGTAGAATTTCGAGAGCAGGTGATTCAGGCACGAGAAAAACAGCTCATACGACTGAGAGTATGAGGAAAGACTTCCAATGCAGAAATGACCAACAAAGATATTGATACGTTCTGTATTCTGGGACCACAGGAAAATGAGCTGATTCAAAAAGCCGTTCAGAGGCTGGAACTCTCGACTCGCGCATATTATCGAACACTTAAATTAGCCCGAACTATTGCTGATTTATCCAATTCAGACGATATAAAAAGTGAACACATTACTGAAGCACTTGGATATCGAGAAAAAACCAAATAGAAGAAGTTATCAGAAAAAGTAGGACACAGGTTTTCATTTTTAGTGCAATCCACTGCCCCAAATCAAGGCGTTCCATTTTTCAGGGATGGTCATTTCCTGCACGGCTTGTTCTTCTTTTTTTGCATCTGTGATAGCCTGATCAACCGAATATTCGCCAGACATGATTTTTGGAGTGATGATGAGAACTCTTTCCCCAGGAAGTCGGACATCATTATTGAGTTTCTTGAGGTAGACTCTCGCGGCGACTGTATCTCCCCATTTCGCTCTTGTTGTGAGTCGTGCTATTTCTGCCTCATCACGAGCTATTTCATTTTCACGGCTTCGAAGCGTATCTTCTCTTTGAGAGTTTTTGTATCCAGTGATGACAAATTGTATCACGAGAAACGCGAGAAAGAAGACCATGCAGATGAAGATGTAGTGTTTATTCATAGATTGATTACCAGAGTGATACTTGTAGAGACTCGTCCATCTTGTGTATTGGAAATTGTGCGTCCATTGCTTCATTGGCGAGCTCATCAGCGTGCTTATTTCTCTCACGGAGAACAGAACTAAAGGCTGTTTTTTTAAATCCTGCGAGGATTCATTTTGCTTTTTGATTCAGAATTTTCAGTCCAGCGTCTTTGACTTTGTAGATTCACTGAAGCTGCTTGATGACGAGTTCGCTATCCATCACGAGGTGGACTTCGGTGCCTCAGAGTTTTTTTACGGCTGTGAGACCGAGAATAGCCCCCATATATTCTGCCTGATTGTTGGTTGTCGTTCAGAGGAAAAATTTGCCAGTTTCTATGACCTTGTTCCCTTGGCTCACGACAAAAGCGCACCCGCTTGGGCCGGGGTTTCCTCGCGATCATCCATCTGTGTGCACGGTGTAGAGCATGCGCAGAGTTTCTCGTTTTTTCTCTGAATTGCAATCTGAGACGGAGAAAAAATCTTGAAAACATACGGAAAAACGATACAGTACAGCTCATGCAAATCACTTCATCACAACTTCGCCAGAAGTACCTCGATTTTTTCCGTTCAAAAAATCATGCTATCATCCCATCAGCTCCTCTCGTGCCTGAAAATGATGCTTCCGTTCTCTTCAACACTGCAGGTATGCAACCACTTGTTCCGTACCTTCTCGGTGAAAAACATCCGATGTGGACTCGTCTCGCTGATGTCCAAAAATGTGTACGAACTGGGGATATAGATGATGTCGGAGATAATCGTCATTGTACTTTTTTTGAGATGATGGGGAATTGGTCTCTCGGTGATTACTTCAAAAATGAATCAATTGCATGGTCATGGGAATTTCTCACATCACTCGATTGGCTCGGCATAAAACCTGAAATGCTTGCTGTTACAGTATTTGAAGGTGACGAAAATGCACCAAAAGATGATGAGTCAGCAGGTATCTGGCAGTCACTCGGTGTGCCACTTTCTCGTATATCTTATCTCCCAGCAGAGGACAACTGGTGGGCAGCTGGTCCGACGGGTCCATGTGGTCCTGATACGGAGATATTTTATTGGATTGGTGAATGAAATCCTCCAACAGATTCTAATGTGAAAAATGATCCAAAAAATTGGATGGAAATTTGGAATAATGTCTTTATGCAGTTCAATAAAAAGGCTGATGGTACTCTGGAATTGCTCCCAGCGCAGAATGTCGATACTGGTATGGGCCTTGAGAGAACTCTTGCCGTACTCGGAGGATTTAAGCATGTATATGATACTGACATCTTCGTCAATGTACTCGAACATATCAAGCGTATAGTCGCGGAGAATAACTACAATGAACGAGGAGCGCGTATCATCGCTGATCATCTTCGCACTGCCGTTCATATGATAGCTGATGGAGTCAAGCCAAGCAATACAGATCGTGGTTATGTCCTCCGCCGACTTATCCGTCGAGCTATTCGTGAGGCGCACAAGATGGGTCATGAAGACGCTTGTCTCGCCCAGGTAGCTCGTGACTTTATTCATTTTTACCAAGACGTTTACGAGTCGGTGAAAAATAATGAAACAGTGATAATTGATGAGATAAGCCGTGAAGAAGCACAATTTCAAAAAACAATTAAAATGGGTATTCGTGAGCTCCAAAAAGTAATTCAAGATATCAAAAAATCCGAAACTCCGCACAGGAATTATTTCACCGGTGAAGAAGCATTTAGTCTTTTTGAAACGTATGGTTTACCGATTGAAATGATTGAAGAATTTGCGTTTGAGATAGGCTTTACAGAAAAATGACTCCACCCAGTGCCAAGGGCAGATTTTGATGAGGCCATGAAAAAGCATCAAGACCTCTCTCGTACGGCGTCGGCTGGTATGTTCAAGGGTGGACTTGCAGATCATAGCGATGTCACGATTTCTCTCCATACAGCATGTCACCT
>CAZLKD010000035.1:0-8572 GCA_964560015.1 uncultured Candidatus Peribacteria bacterium | reverse complement strand
GTATCAAGATAATTTTCCAGAGCTCACTTTTAATCTTCCAATAGTTCCAAAAAGTGAACCGAAGGTTATAATAGAAGCATATTAATATGCCCCGCGCCCTCCCCGCCATCTCTATCGTGATTCTGATGCTTCTCTGTCTCTTTGGGATGCTTCTCGGGTGGATGAAGTACTTTGATTATCGACAAAAAGAAACAAAAATAGCTTCATTTCCTGGCTACTACAGAGGCCTCGCCCGCGGTTGTTATGAAAAGAAAGGTGTCGAATGTTGTCTAGCATCCGTGTCAAACATGGAGTCAAAAAAGGCCCTTCTCATACCCGAAAATGGTTGTCCGGATGCGACAAACGAGGATATGCTCAAGTGTGTCGATAGTTATACCTGGTGTGCTACTGTCGACGAAGGAGGAGTCAGCCCGAAGAAGGCCTCAGACCTAAATCGGCCCCAGAAATAGTTTCTACTCTAAATCCTTCTTTGGAGGCTACTATGTGAGCAGCCTCATCAGCCAGAGGATTACAGGGGGTAATATGATAGGTTTGGGGAGTGAATTTGCTTCTATGTGATTGCTTCGAGTGACTTCCCAGAGTACGCTGAAGTTGTGCAAAAAATCATCGGCCCTGAGGATGAAGCATGTGTGCCAGTGTCATGAGATAAGTAGTAGCTTGGTGTGAATCTGTCATTGGCATTTCAGGATCTGGATGGTAGGCACCGACACGGGCAACTATACTATCACGCCTTTTATCGAGATGATATCTATGATATTTTTTCATAGCCTGCAGTATTTTTTCAAAAATAACCAATCATGCCGGAAGAGAGATACCACATTTACTGTGCAAATACTCCAAAAAGAGTGTTACTTCGTTTTTATTATCAGGTCCTGGTTGAGAATCTGAAAAGAAAGAGAGGACTGCATCGCAATCTAGAGACAACGCGAGACTTTTTTGGGTTCATTTTTCATGATTATCTTCATCAAGTGGCGCCTCATGATAATAAATTGTTGAAGAACATATTTTTTCCAGGTCAGAGCGAGATATACCTGTAGAATAGTACATATCATACATTTGGTGATGACGTTTCACATATTGCCTATTTTGAAGCGCTTCAAGGACATTGATAGAACGGGTGAAAATAACCTTACCTTTGTATTTTTCATAAATAGCTCGGATATCCTCATCTTTCATGAGATTAACGGTCATATAGTCAAACTGTATACCAAGTTTCTCATGTGTATCTCAGAGAATATTACGACAACTTTGAACGCCTTTAGACGACATATCAGCACAGATATATTTTATTCTCTTAAGCCTTTCTCGTAACACGTTTTCTTGTTTGTGTCATTGAAGAAGACCCTCAAGACAATCAAGTATTTCTGGTATACCGTTAGCGTACCAAGTACCAACCTCGAGGATGATATATTCAGACATATCTCCTGCCATTTCCAGAGACTCTAGTATATTTTTAGCGGATACTCGGATAATATCCGGACTCTTCGCGGACTCAGTGCCAGCATCACCAGATTCACCCCGGGCTTTTTGCAATGCACCAAACCAGTCCCAACCACCACTTTGTAGCCTTTCTAGGAGAGACTTCCCGGATTCTGTATTATCTTCAAATAAGACTGCATCAGGAATAGGACCATTTTGCAAATGCGCCCGCAACGCTCTCTCCAGATAAACCAAAAATTCTTGCGGATCGCTATAGTCATACCGGACATCGATGCGGATTTCATGGACTATATCTTCATCGCTCGTTATCACCTCAATAGGCAAAATATGTGCATGATTATTCGCGGACATTCGAAAAAAATGAACTTCACACTTTTTCCAAAAAGAATGGCCTAGAAATTCTCACTGTATCTGCTTCAATTTTTTGATGAGAGGGGGCAAAAGAGGAAATAATTCCTGGGAATACTGTGGCCCACTTCTTGGTTTTGTTTCACTTGAATAAAGCCCCGGTGGAATAATGATTTTTATCCCCTCTACATCGTAGAGTTGTTCTGCTTGATGAAGGATTTGAGAATTTTCGTAAGCGATATGATCAAAACCATTCTGATGACGTCACATACCAACAACGTCTCTTAAAAGCTCAAAACTCTCTCCCTTGGAACCCATAAAATGAATACCTGCAGTACCGGGAAGAGCCAGTGCCCACTCAATACAATGTCTCGTAAATTGATCAGAGAAAGCTCCTACATAACCATCTTTTTTAGCTCTTTGGAAATTTTCGAGGAGATAAGCAGCTTCTGGGTGCTTTTCAGGAATAATATTCATGAGTATAAACCAAAATTTCAGAGCCGCCACGCTCGTGACATGAGGCAATCAAACCAAGATAGGAATTTCCCTGCCCTCCGGTATAGAACGGAGATCCATCAGGGCCCTGTGAAAAGTATCGGGCATAAATGATGCTGGCTGAGATATCATCCCCTGCATACCGTGATGCACTTTACTTGCTACACGGCCTCGCGTATCAGTATGGTAGTTCCAGGCTCCCAAGAGAGGTTTTTGTGGGAAAGCATCCCGCACATCTGTCATAAATTCTCGGACATCGACTTGACCCAGACCACCATTCAATAAATAATCTAACCAGGCAATATGAAAGCCGTATATTTCAAGAGTTTTTTGGATCTTTCGAAGTGGGTGACCACCGCTGACGACAAATAACCCAGCAGGATTCTGTAGGTGACGAAGATTGTCCTGAAGAGTCCTCCAGTCATACATTTGCGCCGGCATAGTTCGTATATGTCGAGATTCGACATCTGCTTCCAACGGTCACACTGTATGACTTGGTTGTCTATGTGTCATCTCGGCCAAGAGAGAGACAATGAGGTCACGATGTTCTCCGGATACTTTTTTCAGAAAATCTGATGTCTGAAACCAAGTTCTGAGTTTTCGAGCCATGAAAACCACTGACCTTGGAAAATATGGTAATGATGTCGTAACAAAAGTGTGGGCTGTTTTTCATCGAATCAGGTCGCTTACACGAGCCACATCTGCCTGGAATCGAGGCTGATCTTGTGGGCCATTAGACGGTAAAAGCTCAACACTAATGTGCTCACGAGATTGTATGAGTGATTCTCACATACTTTACACTATAAAATAAATCTTTAAAAAGAATTATTAGAGTATAGATAAGAAAATGATTTGTCTAGAATTTTACAGGCCTTTTCCACAATTGGAACAGAATGGCATACCTTTGATGGTCAGAGTATGACACGATGGACACTCCATCTGGATCTCATAAGCGCAGAGTGGACAGAAAGCCTTATCGATGTCGATAGTATTGTTACAGTGTGGGCAATGTTTGTCACTGACTATTCTCTTGAGTACATTTTCACGGGAAAAGAGACGTTTTTGGATGCGATAAACCAGCCAACCAAACAGTGCTACCAGAACCAGAGGGATAAAAAACTGGAGAAGGTAGAGGAGGGGTGAAAAGCTTCGGAGGAAGTTGAGGAGTTTTTCGATGAAAACATGCGGGATGATGTCCCAGATACTCCCGAGAACGACCTGGAGCAGGAGGATCCCATAAGCAAAAGTAGCCACAGTAAATATAACTGTGTGAGGACTATTCTCACGCTTGAATCGACTATAGAACATATAGAGAACGCCGAAGACAAGTCCTGCAAAGAGAAATTGGAGTAGGTCGACAGTGAGTTGCCACCATCGCTGTGTTTCAGTAAAGGCCTTTTCGAGAGTTTTTACGTCTGCCTGAAGTTTTTGGACCGAAGGGGCTACTTTTCCTCGGAGCGATGCAATCTCAGCATCATAACGAGCGACTTGGGCCTTCAGAGGCTTGAGAGATCCCTCATTAGCCTTTACAAATGCAGCACTTTCAGACGCATTGTAGACAACTTCGACACCAGTTGTCTTTTCCTGAAGTGCTAGGGAATATTTCTTTTGCTCATCAGTGAGCGTATTTTGTATCTGATCAATCTGTAATTGAATTGGCTCACGAGCACGGAATATATCTCGAACCTGTTCAGCGGTTGGCAGGAGTTCTGCATATGATGAGCGGAGATCAAACACAGGCCTTGTACCAATGAGTGCTTGTTCATTACTTGCTTGATACGTGAATACTCGTCCTCCGTTTGGCACACAAGTAAAATCCGTGTAGTAATTATACCCCCGTGAATTAGTATCGAGAACAGAGATGATATCATAGATACAGGTTGGTGCTCCTTGTGGGGGAACGGGAATGTCTCGAATAATAGTGAAACTCCACTGCCCAAGGGCAAAGAGAGCTACCCACATACAGACAAGGAGGAAATAGCCCATTTTGGTTGTTGGGCGTTCTGTGATTTCCTCTGGAGAGGTTTTTTTGGTATTGATCATAAAAAAAGAGTACAGATATCGTATCCGTACTCTTTCTGATGTAAAGACTTTCCCTCTATCTATTTCACACACTGTACAGGTTTTAGAGTACATCCTCCTGTTTTCTCTGCCCAATCAGCTACTCTCGAGGTGACAAGGGCGAGCTCACGAACAGATATGTTTTTATTGGGAGCAAAGGTCTTCCACGACTGTGCAGTGATGCCATTTTGGTAGGCGACCTCATACATATTCTTTTGCCAATTTTTGTCTTCACCGGCCTTTGGATAGAGACAAACTGATGCCATGAGCATAGAAATTGCTTCTGAACGAGTGATAAAACGAGATGGCTCAAAAATAGTTCTCTGATTTGTCACAATATTACGATCGAGGTCTGACTCAACCATTGGTTTTGTCCACGGGAACATAGGACTTCGGAGGTCGTTCTGGAGATTTTTGTATTGAGGTTCTTGTGTTATTGAGATAGGTTTACTGTTATTTCGAGCCATAGAGAGAGCGAGAACAGAAACATTTCTTCGCGAAACGGAAGCATCGAGTGCATCAAACGCATACCGAGAAAAATAAAAATGTTCACAGCGAATATTTGCAGCGATATCTGTGAGGGAAGCATTGGTGCCAACCATATCACATCGACGATACCATTGACCGTTGGTAGATGTTCCTTTACAGATATTTTGAGAAGGCTGCGTCGAAACTGCGGCAACTCGCGTGGCAGCAACAGAGGTAGTATGCACCACAAGAGGTTCACTTGTCTCTTCGATGATATCCATCGGATCTGGAAGCATCGGCCCAGACACTTTTTCAGCAAATGAATGTGCGACAAAACCCTGGAGACAGAGAATCGCTATAATACCACGGATACACACCTGATTTATCATATAGAAATAGATAAAAATAAAGACGAACATTGGAAATACTACAAATATTTACAATAAGTCAATATTTAGTTTAAATATTATATAATGATATATTTAGTGACTTTTTACCCAGTCCACCAAAGAGGCCAACGATGCATGGGTAACAATAGAAACTCCCTTCATGGTCTGATATTTTGACTGAGAAGCTGGGATATGAATAGTTTTGAAGCCGAGTTTTTTTGCTTCTTCGAGACGTTTTTCGAGTTGAGCCACCGGCTTTATGACACCTGTCAACGAAATCTCCCCGAGAAAGAGAGCATGATCGAGAGGTTTTTTCTGGTCTGAAGAAAGAAGCGCTGCAACAATAGCCAGATCAACAGCGGGCTCGCCAACTGAGAGACCATGGGAAACATTGACGTAGACGTCATCCGAGTCGAGGTTGATGCGTCAGAATTTGGCGATCGTCGCCAAGAGCAGTTCTATCTTTTGGCTTGAAATGCCTCTTGTAGACCTCTTTGGATACGGGTACCTTGTCGAATGTGTCAAAGCTTCTATTTCCATAATGACTGGTCGATTCCCCTCCAGTGCGATAGTGAGGGCAGAACCAACCTGTGGTGCCGTTTTGAGGATGCCTTCCGCTGGATTTTTGAGATCGAGAAGTCCGAATTCCCCCATTTCAAAGAGACCAATCGCATCCGTCGGGCCAAAACGATTTTTCATAGCTCGCAATATTCGGTAGCTCTGATATCTATCTCCTTCGAGAAAGAGGACAGTATCGACGAGATGCTCGAGGGTCTTTGGGCCAGCTAGGTCACCATCTTTGGTGACATGACCGATCAAAATAACTGCTGTGTTGGTATTTTTTGCAAAATGCATAAACGTCTCGGCAATGGACCGAATCTGAGCCATACCACCACTCGAACCACCTTGAGATTCAGAATAGAGGACACTAACCGAGTCAATGATGACAATAGGATGTGGCGCTGACTGAAGTGTTGCGATGATATCCTCGAGGATTTCTCCATGGAAAAAGTGAATATGAGGATTTGAGACGCCGAGCCTGTGAGCACGTCCTGCTATTTGTTCTTCGCCTTCTTCACCAGACACATAGAGAACAGGTGTATTTTTTGAAGCACACCACTGAGCGAGCTGAAGGGTGAGTGTCGACTTTCCTATACCCGGTTCACCCGAGAGAAGTGTGAGACTTCCGCGTACCAATCAGCCTCCGAGCACAGAAGCAAGTTCGACACTTTCGACATTGAGACGGGTATGGGATGTCGAACGAGGATTGAGAGTGACGACATCTCCTTTCTTGCCAGAAATCTTTTGCTTGCCAGAGACCTTTACCTCTTCCTGCTCGAGAAGAGTATTCCATTGCCCACACTGTGGACACTGGCCTGACCACTTGAGCTGACTATGGTGACAGTTGGAACAAGTAAACATGGAACCATTGTACAAAAAAAGAGAAAAAATCCTCTCTTTTGTATTTTTACTTTGTCTTTTGTATTTGTAACTATCCAAACTAGACCCTGAAAGTTATCTTGAGATCAAGGATATACCCCATGATACCCGTTATAACAGAAGAAATAGTTCTTGCCCACACATAATGAAATGCGAGGTAATGTATCAGGGCGTACGTCGTAAACAATATAACTATCAAGGTATAAATAGCGATGATGAAGAATCGGAAATATCCTTTTTTGAAGTGAATAGACGATCGAAAAGTCCATTTTCTATTGACGAAGAATCCTATAAATGATTCTATTATAAATGCCACAGAACAAGATAAGAGGTAATGCATACCGAGAAATCTGGTAAAAAACCATACCAGTATAAGGTTTGCCAAGAGCATCAAACCTCCTGCAAAAGTATAGCGACCAAATTGTCTCACATGGTGTCCTGATATCTGATGAGCGAAGAGGGAAATAGACATGCTTTCAAATTATTTATCATAATTTAGCATATAAATTCAAACATGTCAAATTATTATTTTCTCTTCGAGATATGTGCCATCTCAAGGGCAAATCGTTCATACTCCTCACGAGCATAGGCTGGTAAACGTGCTAGGGCCAGTGGAGTCCAGACAGTATCCACATAACCAAAAAAATCATCACTCAATATATCGAGAATAATCTCTCGCGCTTCCCTGTAATCAGGATGCTCCAACTGAGATACGTGCCTATACACATCTATACCTCTCTGAAAACAATACTCAAATGAATCTCTCTGTGGCAATGGAAGTGATTCTCTGTAGTCTTCACTCTGCAGATACGCCGTAACAAATCCATGGAAACTATTGATACCATCTATGAAATTATCCAAAATCCTGGCAATAATCCCAACAGGTGTCACCCGATCAAAGTCTATGTTTCCTGTAAAAAGCATCTCTTTTGCTGGCTCAAAAGCATGATACAGTCGTTTGTCTTCTTCAGAGAAAATCTCATTCATAATAGCCTCTTCACGTTCTTTAGAGGCAAGAGCGAGTTCGGGATAGCGGATTTTATCTATGGAAGTAATATCAGATTGACTGGTCTGGGAATCAACAATTTCTGGAATATCATGGATCCAAAGTGTTCGGACAAGAGCAGATTTGTGCTCTTCAGAGAGTGACAATTGTTCAGCGTAGATAATCATACGTTTCGTATGCTCGTCGACAGAATCATCAAAAATATGATCATAATTGGCATCTTGAAACTTGTACCGAGCCACTTTCGACCCGAGACGTATATATTGAGATAAATCTTCCGGAACCAAAACATCATTAATAGTTTTCTCAAACAGTGTTTTCGTGAAAGGTGTCTGGTACTTTTTTGGCATACCAGAAGACTACCGAGAAAGGCTCCATGGTCAATATCTATTCGAAGTCCTTTCTCTCAAAAAAGTCCTTCTGATGTCCTTGGCCGAGAGGATGATGGGCATGTTTGATCGCACAACTATAGAGCTCCATCTGATTTACCACCGCCTTTGCATAGCCCACCATACCATTCGCATACTCACAATAGAGACAATTAATCTTCTGCCAGATAGAGAGTTTTTCTAGTTTGTAACGATCGAGGATGACATATTTCCTCCGATCGAGAAGGGGTATCTCCATTACGCGGAAGTAGACGTTCTGAAATTGCCACACAAAAACGTCGAGAAGAATAAGAGGTATGAGACACAGGTACGTAGATATCGTGGCAACAATATCCAGAAACAAGTTCGGTTGAGCCATGTGGGCATTTTTGCCAGAAACTATAAAATTGTTCATAAAGGGGTATTACAGAAGTATTCTATATTTTTTTGCAGGAAACCAAGGGCGCATCATAGATAAATAGATCTCGGATATATCTTTGCACAAAAAAACACCCACAAATGAGTGCTTTAAGTCTATAAATGGTGCCCAAGAGAGG
>CAZLKD010000034.1:6485-9044 GCA_964560015.1 uncultured Candidatus Peribacteria bacterium | reverse complement strand
CATACAAACGTGCACGTCCAGTTGGTCGTGGTCGTAGTCATCGTATCCTCAAGCATACGAGTCATGTATTTCTCGAACTCTCTCATAAATAAATCATAAACCTCTTCTCTTATGTGACACAAAGTTAGTCCCATCTCATGGCGTATCGGAGTTACCCGCTCTTGGGCATCTACTGGATACTATGACAAAAAAGAATACACAGATGCTATCGGCGCTGATGTCATCATCCGTGATTCTATCCGCAAATTTTTCAAGGGTCTCCCAGTTGGTCATGTCACTATCACTCATGGTGATGCTGGTATCCGTGTTATCATCTATACATCTCGTACAGCATTGATTCTCGGTAAAAATGGTGAAAATCTCACAAAGCTTCAGAAAAAACTTTTCTCTCTTTTTGGGAAGAAAGCACAGGTTGATGTCAAAGAAATCAAAAACCCAGATGTTCACGCAACGCTCGTTGGTGATAGCATCGGTCGTCAGATCGAGCGTCGTCTCCCGTACCGTCGTGTTATCAAACAGGCTATCGTCAAAGCTATGGAGAAAGGAGCAAAAGGTATCAAAGTTCGTATCTCTGGACGTATCGGAGGTGCTGAAATCGCTCGTCATGAAGTCTACAAAGAAGGAAATATCCCAACACAGAAGATCAAAGCTACTATTGATTACTCAGTAGAGCATGCTCTCACTATGTACGGTATCATCGGTATCAAGACTTGGATTTACAAAGGAGATGTCGACAACAGCGCATCATAATCAATTACGAATAACGAATTAAACTTTTCCCACTATGCAACAACCATCACGAACAAAATATCGAAAAGCCATGCGCGGCACCCAAAAGGGAAACGCGACTGTCGGTTTTATGCTCTCTCATGGATCATTTGGCCTCAAGGCTATGACATCAGGATTTCTCTCTGCTCGTGAACTCGAAGCAGCGCGAAAGACTATTGCTCATACGCTTCAGCGAGGTGGTAAAGTATGGTGCCGTGTTTTCCCACACAAACCATTTACAAAAAAAGCTCTTGAAGTTCCGATGGGAGGTGGAAAAGGTAGTGTAGAATACTACCACGCTCCAGTCCCAGCAGGTACTATGCTCTTTGAAATCGAAGGTGTCACAGAAGCTCTCGCTCGTGAAGCATTCAAGCTCGCAGGTGACAAGCTCTCTGTCAAGACAGCCGTTATCGATAGTTCATCACTTCTTGCTCTCGCTGCTTAATTTTTTCGACTATGCCTACAAAAAAAACTACTACTCCTGCTAAAAAGACAACAAAAAAAGTTGTTGCCCCAAAAGTCGCAACAAAAGAAGCGAATAGCCTCCGCGATCTCCGAGCAGAACATTTTTCTCTCAAAATGAAACATGCTCTCGGTGAACTCAAAGAAGTACATAAACTCCGAAAGGCACGTCGAGATATCGCTCGCCACCTCACTCAACTTAATAATGCAAAATAATTATGCGAAGAACTAAAACTGGTGTTATCACCTCTACAAAAATGCAAAAGACTGTTACTCTCCGAGTAACGGAATATCTCAAAGATGCGAAATACGGCAAGAAACGTCCTGTTTCAAAAAACTTTCACGCTCACACAGAAGTAGAACTTGCTGAGGGCATGACAGTGACAATCCGAGAGACAAAGCCACGATCAAAGACTGTCTGCTGGGAAGTAGTTACAGATGAAAATATTGCAGCATAAGAATTAAGCATTTACTCAAAACCAAAAAACTTAAAACCTTCGTCCTATGATACAAAAAGAAACAAGACTCGTCGTCGCAGATAACACCGGTGCTCGTGAGGTGCTCTGCTTCAATATCCCAAAAGGAACACGACACCGCTATGCTCGCGTTGGCGATATCATCGTCTGCTCTGTCAAAGATGCTGCTCCAGATGGTCAAGTCAAAGCACATACAGTTGTTCGTGCAGTAGTCATCCGTACAAAGCGTCCAGTAAAACGTGCTGATGGATCAACTGTTCGTTCTGACGACAATGCGTGTGTCATCGTCAATGACAAGGGTGAACCACAAGGAACTCGTGTTTTCGGACCAGTCTTCCGAGAGCTCCGAGGCGATAAACGTTTCAAGTCTATTATTTCTAAAGCGCCTGAAGTTATTTAAATCAATTACGAATTACGAAATATGAAAAAAATGAAAATACATAAAGGAGATACCGTCCGCATCATCGCAGGAAAGAATCGTTTCCATATCGAGACAAATAAGGATGGTGTCGAAAAGAAAACTCCTATTGAAGCAAAAGTACTCCGTACATTTCCTCAAAAAGATACTGTTGTTGTCGAAGGTGTAAACATCGTCACAAAGCATGTCAAAAAACAGGGGACAACACCAGGTCAAAAAATCCAATTTGAAAAACCTATTCACGTGTCAAATGTTATGCTTGTTTGTCCAACAACAAAAAAGCCAACACGAATCCGCATCGAACAGGGTAAAAAAACAGTTCGTATTTCTCAAAAATCTGGCAAAGCCATCGACTAATTTCTTTTTTCTTTATGTCTCTCCGAAAACACTATACATCGACCGTTCTCCCACAGCTCAAAAAAGAGCTGGGGAAGA
>CAZLKD010000034.1:0-6475 GCA_964560015.1 uncultured Candidatus Peribacteria bacterium | reverse complement strand
AAGGTAAACGCACGGCCTCGTCTTGAGAAAGGTGTTGTTAATATGGGTATTGGCTCACTCGTTACTGGTGGCCAAAAAGATTATTCTCTCTTTGAGAAGCATCTCACGCTCATCACTGGTCAAAAGCCTGTACTCTCAAAATCTCGAAAAGCTATTTCGAACTTCAAACTCCGTGAAGGACTCCCTGTGGGCCTCACTGCGACACTCCGTGGAGATCGTATGTATGACTTTCTCGAAAAGCTCATCCATGTTGTCCTCCCTCGTGTTCGTGATTTTCAGGGGCTTCGAGCAAAGAGCATTGATCATGCTGGAAACTTTAACCTCGGACTCAAAGAACAAACACTCTTTCCAGAAATCATACAAGATGACGTCATCAAGACACACGGTATCCAGATAACAGTTGTCACAAAATCTGAATCTCCTGAGGACTCGCTTCTCCTCCTCCAAAATATTGGTTTTCCATTTCATAAATAATTTCTATGACACGCAAAGCACTCATCGCAAAATGCAATCGACGTAAGCTCCGCGCAGCACGTCAGAGAGCGAACGGACAAAAAGTCACCTTCTCGACACGTATCTACTCACAATGTATTGTGACAGGTCGTCGCCGAGGTGTCATCGGTCGATTCGGTCTCTCTCGTATCGAAGCTCGTGAACGCATCAACAAATGAGAAATCCTCTGAGTTCGTAAATCTAGCTGGTAATTTTCTTTTCTATGACAACCGATTCTATATCTGATCTTTTCGTCTCGCTCCGCAACGCTATTGTTGCTGGGCACAGTACTCTTACTGTACCATATTCGACTCTCAAAGAGCGTATACTTGTTATTTTCAAGAAAAATAAGTATGTCGTTGGCTTTGCTGTCGAAGGTGATGTCAAAAAAACTATTGTTATCACACTCGATGATTCAAAAAATAGGAAGCTCCCGACATTCCGCCGTATCAGTACTCCTGGTCACCGCGTCTATGTTGGCTCAACTGCTATCAAAAAATCTCGAAATGGAAGTGGTATCTATATCATTTCCTCACCTAAATGAGTTATCACAGGCTACGAAGCTCGTGCTCTCAATGTCGGTGGAGAAATTCTCTGAGAAGTTTATTAATTATTTTGTATGTCTCGTCTTGCTAAAAAACCTATTACCCTCCCCGCTGGTGTCACTGCGACACTCAGTGGTAGTACTCTGACACTTCAGGGCGCAAAAGGACAACTCACTTGTTCTATTCACCCAACTGTCACAGTGAAAATAGAAAACAATACTATCCTCCTCGGAAGTACTGCTACTGAACGAAAAGATTTTGCACAGTGGGGCCTCACTTGGGCACTCATCAACAATAGGATGAAAGGTGTCGTCACTGAATACAAGAAAACACTTCAGATCCAAGGAGTAGGATACCGTGTAGAAATCGCAGGCAAAAAAATCACTCTTGCTGTGGGATTCTCACACAAGGTATCGTTTGAAATTCCAGCTGGTATCGCTGTCGCTGTAGATGCTCAAGAAGCAAATACAATACATATTACTGGTATTGATTCTCAAAAGGTTGGTGAGTTTGCTTCTACTATCCGTGCTATCAAAACACCTGAACCGTACAAAGGAAAAGGAATCAGATATTCTGATGAATTTGTCCGACGAAAAGCTGGTAAAACTGCTGCTAAAGCCTAATTATTTTTCTATATGACTCTCACTTCTCACGAAAAACGCCTGAACCGACACAAACGTATACGCGCACGTATCAGTGGTACTGCGACATGTCCACGTCTTTCAGTCTACCGAGCCAATGCACATATGTATGCTCAACTCATCGACGATGTCGCTGGTAAAACTCTTGCGAGTGCTCACGATATGGAATCAAAGAAGGGTACAAAACTCGAGCATGCTCGAGAGATTGGCGCTGAAATCGCAAAAAAAGCAGTAGCTGCTGGTATCAAGACCTGTGTCTTTGATCGAGGTGGATTTATTTATACCGGACGTGTTGCAGCAGTAGCTGATGCAGCTCGCGAAGGAGGCCTCATATTTTAATCATTTTATCTATGTCAGAAGAGACACTTACAACTCCAATCGCTCCAGAAGCTTCCGAAACATCGGATATTGCTGCTGCTCTCCCTGCTTCAGCACCTCGCGGTGGTGAACGTGGTGGACGTGGCGGTCGTCGTGATGATCGTAGTGGAGGAGGACGCCGCGATGATCGTCGTGGTGGTAAATCTGGGTTTGAACAGGTGAAAAAAGAATTTGAAGAAGTACTCCTCGAAGTCGGCCGTGTGACAAAAGTCACGAGCGGTGGTCGTCAGCTCCGTTTCCGTGCAGCTGTGGTCATCGGTGATCGTAAAGGTCGAGTCGGTTTTGGTCTTGGAAAAGCTCAGGAAGTTTCTATCGCTGTCGAAAAGGCAGTCAATTCTGCAAAACGTCATCTCATCAAAGTACCTCTCGAAAATGGTACTGTACCATATCAGGTTGCTACAAAATTTAAATCAGTCAAAATCATGATTCATCCAGCAGCACAGGGTACTGGTATCATCGCTGGTGGTTCTGCACGACGCATTCTCGAACTCGCGGGTTGTGAGAATATTCTCTCAAAACGTCATGGTGGCCGAAATGTTATCACGACAGCCTACGCAACTATCGAAGCTCTGAAGATGTATCAAGTAAAACACGATAGACCTGATTTCAGCAAAAAAACTAAAAAAGAACTAACAGAAAAAAGTGCATAGAAACAGTGCATACAATGGATTCGTTTTAATAATCCTCTCTATGCACTATGCACTTACTCTATGACTCTTAACTTAAATATTTAATTACTATGCTTACACACTCTACTCTTCGCCCTCGGGCAACCTCTCGTACGAGCACCAAACGACTCGGTCGCGGATCTTCCTCTGGAAAAGGCGGATTCTGTGGTCGTGGATGTAAGGGGCAAAAGGCTCGAACAGGTAAAAAAATTCATCCTCTCTTTGAAGGTGGACAGACACCACTCCATATGCGTCTTCCAAAACTTCGTGGGGGTGCTTTCACTGACAAGACTGCCTACGCTGTTATCCATCTCTCTGATCTCTCTGCGCTCGCTGCAAAAGGACACAAGGATATCTCAGTACAGACACTTATTGATACTGGATATATCCGCGGTAAGAAACCTCTCGTAAAACTCCTCTCTGGCGGTGAACTCAAAACTGCTGTTACTCTCTCAGTACATGCTGCGAGTGAAACTGCAAAAAAGACTCTTGAAAAAGCTGGTGGAACTCTCACCCTTGTTGTATAAATTTACTTTGTTTATGAAGAATTCTTGGAAACAATCTCTCCGCTCAGATAGCCTCAAAAAGAAAATAGGAGTGACCTTGGGCCTCATTGTTGTCTACAAGCTTCTCTCTGTTATACCAGTTCCTGGTGTTTCTGTGGCTTCTCTTGATAGCATGAGAAATGTATTTGCTGCACAACCAGGGTTGGCATTTTTTAGCTCACTCATGGGCGGAAGCATGGAACGATTTTCTATCATTTTGATGGGACTCTCTCCCTACATCAACGCTTCTATTATCATTCAATTGCTCTCTGTCGTTGTTCCGAGACTCGAAGAAATCAAAAAAGAAGGTGCGCAGGGACAGAGAAAAATCAATACATACACACGAATCCTCACTGTGCCTCTCGCGTTTGTGCAGAGCTACGGTATGATCCTCCTCCTCAATAGTCTCGTCCAGGGAACACCTATCGTCGACACGGGAGACTGGAGTCATCTCCTCTCGATGATGACGATTATCACAGCTGGTACAGTGTTTCTCATGTGGCTCGGTGAACAGATCAATGAATCAGGTCTCGGAAATGGTATATCTATCATTATCTTTGCCTGAGTCCTCGCTGATATGCCAAGCCGTATCGCGACACAATTGGCCAATGTCGCATGGACAGGATCGATTGGTGGATTTGTGACCCAGTTAATTCCATTTATTCTCTTGATCGTTGCGACACTCCTTGTCATCTATATCATCATCCGATTTACCGAAGGTTACCGCCGTGTACCTCTCGTCTATACTCGTACTGGTCGTGATGAGCGTTCATACTTTCCTATTCGTATCAATCAGGTAGGTATGGTTCCGATTATCTTTGCGATGTCACTCGTGACATTCCCATATATCATCGGTCAGGCTATCTCTGTTCGTGGTTCTGGCATGCCTCAATTTGTCCGAAGTGCGAGCGAGCTCATGACACGCATCTTCAATCCAAATGCTCCAACATGGTGGTTTGTTGCCATATTTATCACACTCGTTATAGGATTCTCTTATTTCTATCTCTCTATCACGTTTGATACAAAAGAAGTAGCAGATGGTATCCAAAAACGTGGTGGCTATATCCCTGGTATTCGTCCAGGTCGCCAAACAGCTGATTACCTCCGATCTGTCTCCAATCATCTCAATTTCTTTGGAGGATCATTTATCGCTATCATCGCAGCATTCCCATATATCGCTACACTCATCAATAATACACTCAAAGCACACAATATCCCAGCACTCAATGTGACCAATATAGATTTCCTCATCTCTGGATCTGGTTTGATCATCGTCGTTGGCGTCATCCTCGAACTTCTCCGACGCTTCAAAGCAGAATCTCAGTCATACGATTATCGACGTTTCCTCTAAATCCTATTCTCTTATTTTTATTTTATGGACGCAAAACTCATCGCACATATCCAGAACCTCGCAGCAGGAAAGAAAGATTTCCCAACGGTCAAGACCGGTATGCAGGTCGAAGTCTCTCAGCGTATTACTGAGGGCGATAAATCTCGTGTACAAAAATTCGAAGGTGTCGTCATCCGTACTGGTGGTAAAACACACGGAGAAAAAACATACACTGTTCGCCGTGTTACAGGAGGTCTCGGAATCGAAAAAACTTTCCCTGTTTCTTGCCCAACTGTTGAAGGTATCAAGATTATCCGTCAGTTCAAAGTGAATCGAAAGAATATCCGATACGTTCGTGGACTCGAAGGAAAATCTGCTCGTCTCAAGGAGGTGAAAGCAACAAAAGAAGCTGCACCAAAAAAGGCAAAAGCTTCTTCAAAAAAAGCAGTTGCTGAATAGTTTTTTCTGAATCATACAAAAAACTCCCCACTTGCTGGGGAGTTTTTCTTGTCTTCGCTTATTTTCCGATATTATCTAGCACATGTATCATCATCTCAATACACTCACTATTTTTCCCGAGAAGCTTACTCACAATCTCCAGATACTTTCCCAGATGCGTCCGGGTGTTCAAGTTGTTCCTGTTGTGAAGAGCAATGCCTACGGTCACGGTATCAAGATTCTCGCACCTATTTTGGCACAATATGATACTCCTTTTGTCTGTGTCGATTCCCTCTACGAAGCCTATGAGCTCGAAAAATATGGATATAAAAAAGATATTCTCATCATGGGGTATGTCGATCCACTCGATGTGCCTCGTAGGAAAAATTTCATCTACGCTGTTTCTGATCTGGAGTATGCAAAAGCTCTCATCCGCAAATATTCTCGCGCGAGGCTTCATCTCTTCTTTGATACCGGTATGCATAGAGAGGGGATAGTGTCTCTTGATTCTGCATATGCCTCTGACATCCTTCTTCGCATCAAGCCCAATATAGAAGGTATCATGTCACACCTCTCGACACCCGATGATATCACTGTCACCAACAAACAGCTACAATCTTTTCAAACATTTCAGGCACAACTAGGCGCCGCTTCTATCGCTCCCAAGTATGTCCATATTTGTGCTTCGGGAGGATTGATCCATGCAGATAAGTATGATTTCCCCATAGGCAATCTCGCTCGTACGGGGCTCGCCTACTTTGGCTACGATCATCCTGCACTCACGCCGGCACTGCGTTGTACGACGAAATTGATTCAAATAAAAACCATCAAAAAATGAGAGACAGTAGGATATGATGGTACATATGCTGCGAAGCAGACTATGAAAGTAGGTGTTCTGCCAATAGGGTACCATGATGGTATAGGTCGATTGCTCTCAAATGTTGGAGTTGTCCTGCTTCACGGCGAGGCTTGTCCTATCATCGGGAGAGTGTCGATGAATCTGACCACGATTGATGTGAGTCATGTCGATGCTACTATCGGAGACGATGTCGTTGTCATTGACGAGAATCCAGATTCTCCAGCAAGCCTTTTCCAGCAGGGGCAGAAAACAGGAATCATCCTCTATGATATGTTGGTACATATGAACAAGGAGATGTTTCGCAAGAAAGACAGGTAGAATATTGACAATAATTATAATATGGTTATTATAATAATATGTTTAGACCTACTATATTTGATCTTAGCAGTGATGTATGTAAACATCGCCATGAGGAAAAATGGAAGGGTAGGCCTCTTGGTATCAACACTGCTGAATATGTTGTGAGTTGCGTGCGAGCGTGTCTCATAGCCAAAGATTGACTGAATTTTTGTGCACATGGTTCGCTTCATCGTTATAATGCAGATGACAGTGATTATTGGATAAAAAAACGGGATAATT
>CAZLKD010000033.1:0-9135 GCA_964560015.1 uncultured Candidatus Peribacteria bacterium | reverse complement strand
GTTTTACGAGCATCGACGAAGACACGAACTTCACGACCAGCTGAGAGAGCGTATGCTTTTTCTACGCCAGCGAAACTGAGGACGAGATTCTCCATGTCCTTCATACGCTTGATGTATTCTTCGACATTTGCACGACGTGCACCAGGTCGGACAGCGCTGATGGCATCAGCGATCATGATGATACCTGTCTCGATACATGTTGCTGGGATGGCACCGTGATGAGCTTCTGTGATATTGATGAGTTTTTCATCAAACGCATACTTGCGAAGAATTTTCCCACCGATTTCTGGATGTGTTCCTTCGATATCATGATCGAGGGCTTTACCAATATCGTGGAGCATACCTCCTTTGAGAGCGATTTCAGCATCTGCACCGACTTGTTTTGCAATAGATTCAGCGATGTACGCGACTTCTTGAGAGTGCTTGAGGATGTTCTGACCAAAGCTTGTACGGAATCGGAGCTTACCGATGAGACTCACAATCTCATCTGGGAAACCAGAGATGTTCATCTCAGAGAGGACCTGTTGACCGAGTTTGAGGAGAAGCTTCTCAGCATCTTTTTGATTGTTTTGTACGATTTCCTCGATACGTGCTGGTTGGATTCTCTTGTCTGAGAGGAGATCTTCGAGAGATTTCTTTGCGACGTAGCGACGGAAGAGATCAAAACTTGAGATGAAAATAGTATTCGGAGTATCGTCGATGATAATAGAAACACCTGTCTCCTTTTCAAAAGTGGTAATATTTCGACCTTCTTTACCGATGATACGGCCCTTGAGATCATCACTTTCGAGCTCAATAGTTGTCTGTGTTGTCTCCGCCGTCACAGCGCCAGCATACTGTTGCATAGAATTGACGAGAATTTCTCGGCACACTTCTTCTTCACGATTACGAAGTTCTGATTTTTTGATATCTATATGTTTGAGAAAATCAGATTCATATTGTTCCTCGATCTGCTCGAGAAGTTTTGCACGAGCATCTTCTGGAGAGAGTTTCGCAACTTCAGAAAGCTTCTTCGCAATTTCTGATTTTTTCTGACCAAGGAGCTCTTCTTCGCGGCCGAGAGATTCTTTCGCGAGATTGAGATCTTCTGTCTTTTTGACGAGCTCATCGAGCTTCTGGTCAAGCTTTTCTTCTTTTTGTTCGAGACGCTTTTCGATATCGATAGCTTTCTTCTCTATATCAGCCGCACGATCACGATCTTCTTTTGCCTGTTTACGTGCATCATCCATGATTTTCTGAGCATCATGGTCAGCCTTTCGACGGATGTCGTTGGCTTCTTTTTCTGCAGCATTGACGATACTGTCCGCTCGCATACCTCACTGTTTCTTTATCACTGTTGTGTAAAAGAAAAACGCTCATACACCGATGAGCAAGCCTATAAAGAGGCTTCAAAACGAAAACATAGGATGGAAATAAGAAACTAAAGTGATGATTTTCCCCTCCGTGACAAAGATGTTACTTTCGTGTGATGCGAACAGTATGTGTGACAGTTATAGATACCATTCATCTCGTATATAATTCTTCAAACGCCGTCCAATTTTCATCTATACTTTTACCAAAGAGTTTGGAAATTTCAATCAAGGGTATACTAGTGAAAAAAACCCTATATGCAAAAAAAACTTTATTTTACAGAAGAGGACATATAGAAGAATATAGAAATGGGTTTTTAGGGGACAAACTGTTTAAGGTCCACGAATACAGAACTGTGAGATGAGAAAACTGACCGAGTTTTTGTCCCCTAAATGCTTTTCGTACTTTTTGCAGAAAAAGTACATAAGGAAACAAGTACTGACCAGAAAAAAATTGTTCTTTATTGATAATTCGAGATTACTTTTACAATACAGTTATGAAAAACAAACAACGAAAAGTCGGATATGTCACACTGCTTGGTAGGCCGAGTGCCGGAAAATCAAGCTTCGTCAATGCAGTAATCGATGATAAAATCAGCGCAGTTTCTTCAGTACCACAAACAACGAGAAGACTCATCCGCGGTATTTATACCAATGACGACTATCAAATAATTTTTCAGGATGTACCTGGCCTCCACGGGAGTAAACAAAAATGGAATCAATCCATTAACTGGGTCACAAAAAACGCCCTCGAAGATACCGATGTCATACTCCGTGTCATCGATGGATCCAGGAGTAAGGGACCGGAAGAAGAGGCTATCGACAGAGTTATCTCAGAAACAGATAAACCAGTCGTCACTATTGTCACAAAAGCAGACCTCATCAAAAAACAGGCAAGAGTTCTCTATCCAGCAGATACTCTCTTTGTTTCCAATATCACCAAAGAAGGCATCGAAGAAATCACGAAAAAACTCTGAGAGATGCTCCCTGAAGGACCTCTTCTCTACCCTGATACCGACGTCACCGACCAAGACGTCTATACCCGAGTCAGTGAAATCATCCGTGAAAAAGTCTTCCAAACAACATTTGAAGAAGTCCCCCATCACACCTATGTCGAAGTAGAAGAAATGGAAGACAAAGGAAAACTCGTCAAAATCCTCGCCTACATATTTTGCTCTACCGAATCACAGAAAAAAATCCTCGTTGGAAGCCACGGAGCAAAGATAAAAGAACTCGGAATAGCGTCTCGGGGAGACCTCCAAGACCTCTTTGAAAAAAAGGTCTATCTCGAACTACATATAAAAGTATCAAGCAACTGGCAAGACAGAGAAAATATCACAAGAAAGATTCTCGGGAAAAAGTAAATATAAAAAATTGAAGAGAAAGCGATTATAGAGAGAAAAACACTTGTCGAAAACTACGAGTCCTCTATTATCAGCATAGAATTTTTCAGGAAGTTGCAGGGATACTTTTTCTGCAACGATTGAGATTATCTCTTATCTTTTTCATATGCGTGGGAACTACTCTGCTCCAGACCAATCAAAACAGTGGACAAAGATCCTCCTCGGACTTGGTGCACTCATATTTGTCGTACTCATCATAAAATTTATGAGTAGTGGAGGTGGAGAATCTCTCGAGACAGCTGCTGCCAGCCTCCGACTCCCTGATACGACGAGTAGTGCGAGCATCACAACAGCAGAAAACAAACAAAAGGACGTCAACGCCAATACCCCACTTGCCTCACTGGATTTTATCGAAGTCAAAAATGGTACAGCACAAGTAGGACTCCTCAGTAATCCAAAAAACACTATCAATCTCAACACGGGGACAAAGCTCAGATATCTCGGACAAACCAGTGATAACAAGGCACAATTCAGAGTCGAAAACAAGGATATATGGGTACAATCAGATACAGCCGACATGACATTTGATCTCATTGGAGTCACTCTTCTGCCCGCGTCAAATACTGTTCTCAATGTCTCAAAAAATGAACTCTTCACGACCATTACAGTCCTCCAGGGAAGCGCTTCTATCAATCTCAATGGCTCTCTCCAGGAAATAGTCGCTGGAAAACAACTCAACTATTCTTCCCTCAAAACGCTCACACCCGAAGACATCGCGACTCGAATTGCTCCGGTCAATCCAGATACCCTATCATCTGATTGGATGAAACTCAATGGTGCAGGAGCCTACAGTGTTGCTTCTACGACGACTACTGCCACTACGACGACTACTGCTACCAGCGGGGGAAGTCTTATCATCTTTGAGTCACCTATCGATGAATCAACGACGGATGGCAAGAGCATCAGCGTCTCTGGTCGTGTCCTCTCTCCGAGTGTTGCTCGTGTCATCATCAATGGTACTCCCGCAACAGTCGATCCTGCGAAGCAGACATTTGCAATTGCAAATATCGCCCTCACAGCAAAAGAAAATAATATCGTCTATCGTACCTACGACGTAGGCGGAGGACTTCTCTCAAAAGGAATAGTGACAATCTATACGACGTCTCCTGGCGTCGCTACGACGACACCTACGACTGGAGGAACTAGCAATAGAGCCCAAGTAGAAACCTACAAACCTGACAATAGATTCAGGGTCATTTCTCCGAGCACAGACTTTTTTGAAACTCGTGATACAAAAGTAAAAATCGAAGGACGTGTCAGTCCAAACGTGGCTCATCATATCACTATCAACGACTTTAAACTCGGATCATTTTCTCCAAATGGAACATCATGGTATTATTTTGCGAACCAACAATTTGGTAACATGCAAGAAGGTGTCAACAGCTACACTATTCGATATTTCGATGCTGAGGACAATGAAATCTACAAACAACTTTTCGTCATAAAAAAACTCTCCGCTGGTCGTACCATTTCAAGCGAAGTTTCTCGTTAGTCTCTAATCTGCAAAACGTGCATACACAAAGATGATCATCCATCATAGAGGTTGTCGTCATGATGCTCATCATCAGCATATCGGTCATTGGCATTTACTCGATGGTCAATAACGGACAGAAACTCGCTACACTCACTGATAACAGACTCACAGCCATCAATATTGCCAAAGAAGGTATCGAATCGATTGGTGCCCTCCGGGATACTTTTGTACTCAGATCATACTGAGCTTCGGGATGTTTTTTTACTATTGATGCCGGCAACTATACAGACTGCCCCCTCGTGGATAGCACACGCTACATACTCTCCGACGCAAAGACACTCATTCCCGCGAGTACGACTGACACAACTGTATGTATCAACGAGCACGGCTGGTATTCACAAGAAAAGATAGACAGCACTCATCCGTGCAACAAAGATGTCGCAGATATCTGTGGCACGAAGACTCGAAGCTGTCGCACACAGTTTTCACGAAAAATCTCCTTTGTACCGTGTGAGAGCAATACTGATACTGCTTCGTGTATTAAGGCAAAAACAGAGGTGATCTGGTGAGACGCAGATAAAACTCTCTCCCTGGAACAAATTTTTACCAAAAAATAGGGGTTATCGCATCTGTGCAACGAGCGACTGGATAAGTGTCTGCGTTACTGGCGTCGCCCATGCAATACGAGTGTCTACCCCGAGCACTGCTGTATTGATGCCTATGACGTGTCCAGAGATATCTACGAGCGGTCCTCCACTGAAACCGCCCTGAGCATTGATATCGGTCTGGATGAAACTCTCTTCGACGGAATTCAGTGGCACTTTTTGGGCAGTGTCAGAAATAACTCCTTGAGACAGAGCGACACTGCGATTGAGCGGAATAGCCCCAAAGGCAACCACCGTGTCGCCTCGGTGAAGAGCGGCCTGTGTGGATACGAGAGAAGCGTGTGCTGACGGAAAGTATGTATCAGGGAGAACACGGACGATGCTCACGTCTTTTTTGTCATGAGCAAATTGCACAATAGGATACCGATGCCCATCCTGCGAAACAACAGAAAATGTATCGTGGGTATCGAAGAGGTGTTTACTCGTGAGCACTATCCCCTCTCCACTATCGATAACAGTTCCGGCACCTATGATATCGTCACCACGAGCAATCATGACCACTACGGGCAGTATACGGTCGATCACACCCGAAACAGATCGCGCTGGAGAGAACTGAAAAATATATATCACTCCCGTGACAAGCAAACCGAGAAATAGACCTAAAAAAAAAGAAAAACGTTTCATCCAAAAGAGTATATTTTTTTTAGACAAAAAGCGAAAAAAAACTAGACTCCCGTCACTATGAAACATATCGTACTTATGGGTGGATGATCAGGCGTTTCTCAACTCTTGCAATATTTTTGCAAAGAAGAGTGGAGTATCAGCGCCATCATAGCAACTGGTGATAGCGGCGGGAGCTCTGGTGTCATACGTAGCGAGTATTGAATTCCAGCCATCGGTGATATAGTGAATAATCTCACAGCCCTCGGAGGTGACGATACCGCCTGGATGAGAAAACGCTATACGGATGGTTTCCTCGCTGGTCATACAGCAGGGAATCTCTGGCTTCTGGGTCTCATACAGACATACGGCTTCGCGCAGTGAATCAAAAAAGCCCACACAATGCTCTGATATACACGCCACGCTATCATCCCCGCAACAGATATCCCTCATGATATCGTCGTCACAACCCTGGATGGTCAAACAATTCTCTGAGAATGTGCTATTATCAGTGCACAAAATCTCACCCATACCATATCATCCGTGGCCCTCACACCAACCGTACCAGCCTCACGAGAAGCTCGAGAAGCAATACAGTCAGCCGATATCATCATCCTCTGACCTGGCACGCTCTATACATCACTCCTGGCTTGTCTCCTCCCTGAAGGTATGGAAGAAGCTCTCGCCAGATCTACAGCAAAAAAAGTATTCGTAGCCAACGTCGCCAATTTCCCACCAGGGCACTGTGACGGCTATGCATTGGATGATTATCTCAGTGAGCTCGCTCGTCTCTCCCCCTTCAAGCATTTTGATGCCATCTTGGCACACGACGGGACAGGCGTTCCGAGCGAAGAAAGTGTGAAAACGACTCCCCTATCAGCGCTCACTCTCATGGATGTCATGACATGACCCGCGAAGAATCTCTGAGGAAAATTTGATAGTATCAAGCGCAATACGTTTCGCCATGATGGAGAAAAGGTGCTTCAGTGGATAAAAAAAATATATAGCTAAAATGCCTCTATGTCCGATACAAGTTTTATCCATCCTACCGCTCTCGTCACCAACTGTACTCTTGGGAACAATGTACACATTGGCCCCTTCTGTATGATTTCTGATTCAGAGATTGGCGATGAGGTACGCATAGAAGGCAATGTCAGGATAGAAAAAAGCCAAATCAAAAAAAATGTAGAAATACTCTGGGGAAGTATTATCCGCGAATCATCACTCGACGAATGATGTGTCATCGGATGCGAAGTCAAAAAATCAACCCTCTGAAAGAAAAACAAAGCCAAACACCCAGGGACCAGCATCATCAGTGCGACAACGGGAGAGAAAGTAAATTTTGGAGGCGGATTCAAATGTGCAAACTATGACGGAACAGGAAAAGGACATTTCGTCATAGGAGATGCTGTCTTCTTTTGATGTAATAGCGTCATATCTGTACGTGCCAATCAGACAACTACGATCCATACAGGTACCAAAATAGCAGCAAATATCCATGTCAGTACTGATATTCCCGCAAATTCTCTCGTCTATCTCGACCGAGAAACCGGTAAGACAACAATCCGGGAAGGATATTATGCCGAACCAAAAAAAGAAAGCTAATACATAGGATTGCCTCAGTCATTCTAAAGCCCCCTGCTAGAGATCATGGATTGCCACGGTCGCTTCACCCCCTCGCAATGACGTGCCTGTCATTCTGAGCCCAGCCCCACTTTGTATATCAAAGTGGGGCTGGGCGTGAGAATCCATCACCGTCATTCTGAGCAATTCAGGAATTCTTGTGCACATATATTGCGTGAGCATCCATAGATGGGAGTTTCCTGGATTGCCACAGATTCGCTCTGCTCATCTTCGCAATGACAGAAACCCGTCATTCTGATCGAGTACACTTTTGTGCATAATTTAGCCTCAAAAGGCAAAGTATGCCTTATATTTACTTTTCAATAATGACTTTTGCTCTTGTGCAAGGCATTCTCGAGAATACAAATTGTGTACAAAGTCAGAGAAAATGGCTCCAAATAGGCCTTTTTACATGAAAAGAATGATTTTTTAGATGCCCCCGTCCAATATCTGAGTTTTTGGCTTATAAATCATGTTTTATAAAAATTACTTCTATAATGCGATACATTTCAAGAAAATCACAAGTAGCCACTCCGTTGCTTCAGGCCCTAGATGCGTTATGATAGGTGGTACAAGCTGTTCTCGTGCAACATTGACCCTGTGATGGAGAGAGACTAACGAACTCTCACCGCATCTTTCAAATACAAATACACAGATACAGAGATGGTTTACCTCTCTTATCCATGTTTTTTCTATCGATGTTTTCTGTTATCAGCATCACCTTTCTCATATAGCCTCTTGGCTTGTGGTAAAAGTGATGCTGGTTAATCGGACAACACGGTACGAAGCCGGGTGAATATGCTCCCCATTACCAAAACAGAGTCAGGACCTTGTTTCCTAGCTTGTCAGGGTATGTCATGTCGTACATGGCGCCACGTATCCCGCATCCGTGTCAGCACAATAGATAATCTTTTTTATCGCTGAACACCGTGGTGTAGGAACTCTCTTAGCTCCCAAGAATTACCAAATTCCTTGGGAGTTTTTTTTATTCAAAATCCCTCTCTCCTCTCATACTATAACTCCCGAGATAACCAACTAGGTTACTCGGGAGTTTTTTTATCTCTTTTAGAGTGTCTTGTAGGCATCGCCCCTATTTGAAATTTCGATAACCACAACCTTTAGTACAGAATCATCAATATAATATACGACTCGATATATACCTATTCTCATACGGTAGAGATCACGAACCGTTCATTGCAATTTTATGATGTGAAGGTTTTCAGTTTTCCCCATACAGATTGCGCCCAGACCAAGAAAAATCCTATCACGATACTGGATAGGAATTTTTGAGAGATATTTCTGGGCGGATTTTTTTATTTCCAGACCAAACATAATCTATTTTTGAAGAGTAAACTCTTTTTGATATCGGCTCGCCATCTCACCAAAGACAGAGCCCAAATCTACCATATCACCCGATTCAGCAATCAGGGCATTATAGTGAGCAACTTGTTCATCGGTCAGATGTTCAACATTTAGGGTCATGAAGCTATTATATCCGAAATAAAAATTGCACAAGCCAACGACTATTCCTCTATATCTCCAATTTCGCAATTTTTTTCTCTATTTTCCAACCCGTTCATTGAAGTTTTTCAGGATTGAGGGCGGTTCTCTGGATTTCACCCAGTGCAGAGGCATATTGTGGAACGAGAGATGTCCCCATGAGCTGAGCAACAGTATTCCATAACTGATTCACCGAGGTTTCAATACCAGTACCAACATGATAGATACCGGTAAGTTGATTATCAAGGGCGTGCATATTGGCCGAAACAACATCCGCGACATGAATAAAATCTCGAGTTTGATTACCATCTCCATAAATAGTTGGCGCCTCATTGCGATGAATTTTATCCAAAAATATAGACACTACCCCTGCCTCTCCTTGGGCATTTTGTCGAGGACCGTAGACATTGGCATATCGTAGTACAGTAGAAACAATACCATATTGCTTTTCATAAAATGAAAGCAGTAATTCAATAGCACGTTTTGATATACCATATGGTGTTTCCGGACAGGCTTCCATG
>CAZLKD010000032.1:2766-9143 GCA_964560015.1 uncultured Candidatus Peribacteria bacterium | reverse complement strand
ACAAAATACGACATGGAACTTCTCTCTTGAGTCCTCATAAAACGTCTACCATTTCGTCCGATGAAATCCTCTGTAAATTATATGTGCCAACGCCGAACTGCATAAATCAGATTAAGCTGTTTTATTATTATCGGCACTAAGTGGATACAGCCATAAATCCTCTGTTGGGTGGCCTATATTACCTATACTATGATCGGGGTTTCTAATAAATCTTAATGGAACATGGGGCATTGGAGCACACTCGGAAATTGTAGCAGCACGTTTGCGATCTAAATTATAAGAAATTTGTTCTAGACCGTCTAGGTCATACCCTATAATTTGCCTTAATCTAGCTATTTTTTCTTCAAATTCACTCCTTCCCTTCTCATAGCCATCAACAACAATCCAACAATCTTGATAAGCTCTCGTTCAAGTTAAATCAATTCGTATCTTGCAGTAACGATTACTTTTACCATTTACTCAATTCCCTATCGAAAAACTACGAATAGTTCCATCATGAGGTCCTTTTTCAACAATATCAATGACTCTTGCTGGTGTATCTGAATGATGGAGACCGTCTGCAGCAGGGGTATCTAGCTCTCATGACTCAGAAACTTGTAAGACAACTACCATAGTTCAACATTATGAATTAATTCTATAATTATCATCGCAATTATTAGAAGTCAATGATTAGGTAATAACTATACCGACAGGACAATGATCTGACCCCATGATATCAGGGTGAATAGTTGCTTCCACGATTCTGGAAGTAATACCTTGAGATGCCAGGAAATAATCAATTCTCCAACCAGAGTTATTGGCTCGTGCATTATTGAAGTTGGACCACCAGGTGTAGGCTCACTCAAGCGCGGGATTTTTCTGGCGAAAGATATCCACAAGACCCATTTCGAGAAATTTTTCAAAACCATGACGCTCTTCATGAGTAAAGCCATGAACACCTTCATTTTGTTTCGGATTTTTCAGGTCTATAGGCTGGTGAGCGACATTGAGATCGCCACAGAAAATAACTGGTTTATGTTCTTGAAGCTTGGAGAGAAAATGGCGCATCGCCCGATCCCATTCTTGTCGGTACGGAAGGCGAGAAAGATCATCTTTTGAGTTGGGAATATAGGAGTTTACGTAATAAAAATCCTCAAATTCGAGTGCAAGAGTGCGCCCTTCATTATCCGCCTCTGTTCCTATACGATTCATGACCGCCATGGGAGGAATTTTTGTAAAAACAGCAGTGCCAGAATATCCTGGACGTTCTGCTGAGTTAAATATGCACTCGTAGCCAAGTGACTGAATAATATCTGTTTCTGCGATGATTTGCTCGGGTTTTGCCTTAATCTCCTGCAGGCCAATAATATCAGGATTGAGCTTTTGGAGAATCTCAGGAAATCATTTTTTCATGACTGCACGGATACCATTCACGTTCCAGGAAAACAATCTCATAAAAAAAATTAGAAGATAGTCGGAAATAGGTTTTTAGGGGACAAACTGTCTAAGGCCCATGAATACAGAACAGTAAGCTGAGAAAACTGGCCGAGTTTTTGTCCTCTAAATTCTTTTGGTACTTTTGGAAACAAAAGTACACAAGATAAAACTAGTATACAGACTGGATACCCGGGTCAAGCCCGAGTATGACGGAAGGCACATTTAACGAATAAATATATCTTTCCAAGTAATAAGAATGCTCACAAATATCAAAATCATAAATCCAATAGAATGAATCATCTGTTCTATTTTTGGTGATATCTTGAATCGTGGATTCACGACATGAATCCCTTGATTCACGAGAACAAGCAGGCACCTCCCTCCGTCTAGTGCTGGAAATGGGAGGAGATTAAAGACTCCGAGACTCAGTGAAATCATCGCAGTCATGATGACAATAGCACGAAGTGCCACTCCATGATCAGCAATCCCCACAAAGACACGACCAATTGCGACAGGTCAACCGATGCCTGCAGTCGCTTCTTTTTTCTCTTCATGCGTTGCGGTATCAGAGAAGCTCGTCTTGAGAATCGCCCCAAAAGTACGAAAAGAAAAAGCGATTTGCTCCAGTGTCTCTCTCATACCATATCAGAGTGATGTAACGAGGCCATACTTATAGTGAATGGGGCGAATATTTGGGACGATATACGCACCTATTTTACCATTCTTCGGCGTTACTGTGATATCCAACAACTTATCACCTCTCATGAGGTGAATTGTATGAGCTTTTGCCACAGAAATAGAGCGAATCATATCTTCTGGATGAACCAGTGGCACGCCATCTATCGTGAGAGCTATATCGCCTCGTTGAATACCTGCACGAGAGGCAACAGAATCAGCTATTGGATCGAGTATAACTCCTGGGAATCGAGAGAGAACGCCTGCCTTTTCTGCCTGATCAAGTGTATCAAAAATAGGGATAAGTTGTGTTCCCTGGCTGATATGGGAGAGAAGCGCGTGTGGTGATAGCTCACGGATTTGGATCGTGAGCGGTTCTGTGCCACGGTAAAATAACATACCAAAGAGACATCCCGCGAGGATAAAATTCATCGTGACGCCCGCGAGAAGTATCGCTACCTGCTTCCACCAGGGAGCCTGTGGAAGAGCATCGAGATCACGACTTTCTGGCGCAAACATATCCTCTCCTTTGAGTCGTACAAATCCCCCAAGTGGGATCCAATTCAGTGTCCATTCTGTTCCATTTTTATCACGAAATAATCTGTGGAGTCGCGGAGGAATACCAATACCAAATTCACGCACCTTTACACCACTCAATCGGGCCACGATAAAGTGCCCCATTTCATGGATAAATACCACAATAAAAAAAACGAATACTGCCAAGATGATACCAATAAAAATTGTCATAAAAAAGAATTATCTCCACTGATGTAAATCGATCACTCTCCCCTCTGGAACCAGATCATAGAGGTCATGATCATGCGTGGCAAATATCACAGTCGTACCACGTTTCTTGATATCATGAAGGAGCTCTATAATCATACGAGTATTTTTTGTATCGAGGCTCGCAGTAGGCTCATCGGCCAGTATCACACTTGGCTCATGGATGAGTGCACGAGCAATAGCCACTCTCTGAGCTTCTCCGCCTGAGAGACTTCCTGGAAAAGCATCTGCTTTGGCTGACATATGTACGAGCGATAAAAGCTCTCGCGTCCGTGATCGGATGGTCGTCTGTGAATACCCACAAATCTCCAGGGCATAGGCTATATTTTCGGTAACTGTTTTTGTGGGCATGAGCTTATGGTCCTGAAATATCATACCACACGTACGACGATAGGACCGTAGCGCACTCGAAGACAGTCGATAGACATCTCTTTCACGATCGTCGACCAATGCTCATGAGAGTGGTTTGAGCGTACCAAATACAGTTTCGAGAAATGTCGACTTACCAGCACCTGAATCACCATCGAGAAATACCCATTCTCATTTTTTTATTTCGAGATGGACGTCAAAGAGCGTGCCTACACGATGATGTCAGAGAGTCGCATGGAGAAATCGCATAATTATGAACAGGTAAAGCTCGCAAGCATAGAGGTATACTGTGGATATTTATCGGCAGTTGTGTCATTTTCGAGACCGAGCGTCATGAGATATACTTTTTTACCACATATACGCGCCGTCTGCATAAAGAGTCTCTCTTCAGTTATCTCATTGTATTTTGCGTGAAATATCTCGAGTCTCGAAGAGGATCCATCATCAAATTTGATCTGTTCTTCACTTTCGAGCGTGAGGTTGAGATATTCTCGAGCTGCCCAGAGCATACTCTGCTCTACATATTCACTCGCAGAAGCATCCGTTTGGAGTGTATCAGAAAGTATGACGAGATTATTCATGAAACCGCGACGATTCACGAGAGATCGAAGAGCCAACTCGAGAGTACCATGCGCAGGTGATGATATATTTGCCTTATCCACAATTTTCCAAGAAGTAGGAGTTTTTATCGTATAGCCTACTCATTGATATTTGGAGAGTCACGAATCATCTGTGTTCGTTGTGGTTGTTCCAAAGCCGAGACATCCAGATAAAATAAATGTACACAAAAATATCGCCAAAAATCCTCTCCTTTGTATTGTGTACTTTGTATTATGTACTGAAGAAATGTTTACCATAGTGGAAAATAAAGAGCCGATAATACCATGAGAAATAATCCTACACCTACAAGACGAAACAATACAATGAGAAATTTTTTCTCAAACCACGCCTCGCTCCCAAACCACAGTGTCAGAGAAAAAAGCCCAGCAATGATCCCAAAGAGCGCATCTCGAATCCTCGTCAGCCACTGAAATTCTGAAAAACCAAACATGATGACGCGATTATTCACGATCCATGCCACCACCAAAAAAATAGCAAACATCACCAGCAGATACCTGAGAGCAAGGCGAAATCGTATCTGTTCAGCATTTGTGATGCGCAACATGCTCTGATAGATAACATCCTGTTCCATATACCGTCGGAGTTTTTCTCCATCAGAATAATCATTTTTTGGAACTGACGATACAGGCGTGACAGCTGATTCGGGAGGTGCAACGGGAACTTCTATCTTTTGTGGGGCCGATGTTGCCATAACCTCTGAGACACGTACTGCAGCAGGAATGGGACTCTCAGGAATCGTCGGAGAAGGCTCTGGAGCTAACACGGATACTGGTTCTGGAACCGATACTGGTTCTGGAACCGCTACTTTCTCGGAGACAACTACTGGTTCTGACGCCACTGCTGTTTGGATAGGCGCTGGTGATGGAGATGAAGGCTCTGACTGAATAGCAGAAAATATACCCCCAGAAACAGCACCAGATAAGCCTGTTGCCGATGAATCAGGCGCTGGTGATGAAATAGGTTTTTCAGGAATGGGAGAAGATGGGACAGGTGGCATGTCCCCGAAGAGTGGTGAAATATTGGAATTATCAGGTGTCATGGCTTGCGTTAGATGGAAAAATACATACGATACTCTCGTAATTTTTACTCAGTATAGTGCACTATGATACCAACGCAAGACCAAGTCCGACATGTTGCAAAACTTGCCCGTCTCCACCTCACGCCAGAAGAATTGGAACTCTACCAATGACAATTGGCGGGGATTTTTGGCCTCTTTGATAAGCTCAATGAAATCGATGTTTCTTCGGTAGAGAGTCCGAAACATGCTTCTCGTGAACAGATGATCATGAGAAAAGATGAGGTCAGCATGCCTGATGATGCCTCGAGCCTCCTCGCTGTCACTCATCAAGAAGTCATCGCTGGCCACATCGCCATCCCCGCTATTATGAAGAAAAAATAATATGAATATCGAACAACTCAAGCCCGAAATCAGTGCAGGTATCTCTGCTCTCTCAAGTCTTCGCGACCTCATCGAATACCGCAATAGTCTCGTGGGGAAAAAATGAACCCTCACAGAGATGCTCAAAAATGTCGCAAGCCTCTCTCCCGAAGAGAAAAAAACATTTGGAAAATCCCTCAACGAACTCCGCACTGACGTCGAATCACAACTCGCTATAAAGGAAAAAGAAATCAGAGAAAATGAACTCAAAACAGCAGAAAATCGATTTATCGACATGACCGTTCCAGCAAAGGCAAACGGTCGGACACAACATCCGATAAAGATCGTTCAATCAGATATTATCGATATTGTCACTCGGATGGGTTTTTCACTCTGGAGATCACCAACAATCTCGACTGAATTCCAAAATTTCGACGCGTTAAATATTCCCAGCTGGCATCCAGCACGCGATATGCAGGATACATTTTGGCTCACAGATGGTCGTGTACTCTCGACGCAGACATCATGTCTCCAGAATCATCTCATAAAGACACAACCGAAGCCTCTCCGAGCCATGGTTCTCGGCTCTGTCTATCGTAATGAAAAAATCGATGCAACACATGATATCATGTTTGAACAGGTAGAAGGCATCGTCGTCGATAAAAATATCAATATTGGTCACCTCAAAGGCACTATCACGACAATTCTCACAGAACTCTTCGGCTATACGCCAAAATTTCGTATGCGTCCAGGTTACTTCCCTTTTGTCGAGCCTGGTATCGAAGTTGATCTCTGGTGGGAAAAGGATGGAAAAGGTCGCTGGCTCGAATTTATGGGCTCAGGGCTCATCCATCCAAATGTTCTCAGACAAGCTGATGTCGATCCAGAAGAATACTCAGGATTTGCGTTTGGATTTGGGCTCACGCGTCTCGCTATGATCCGCTACGGCATCAATGATATCCGCCTCTTCCACGAAAATAAAATCGAATTTCTGGAACAGTTTACTGTTGGGTAATCTGAGTATGGATAGCCCTTAAGTAGGTTAAAATCATATCATCTACCTGGGTCACTAATGTCACTTTTCATTGAAAATCGATCTTATCATAATCCTTCAGTACACTTGAAAGATCTGTAA
>CAZLKD010000032.1:0-2756 GCA_964560015.1 uncultured Candidatus Peribacteria bacterium | reverse complement strand
TTATTAATTGAAGCAACTGCTTGTCCTAAATAACCCATACTATTTTTTCTGAGTCTAGAAAATTTTTTACAATACCGGCTAGCGTCATCATGTTTATCAAAAAAATTTCGACGATCTCTGTGGTCAGTAAAGCCATCCGCAATAATCCACATATTTGCAGCACATTCTTGAAGCGTATCGAGATCTTCCAAAAGATTTGCATCTCACAAAAACGGTGAAAGTTGTTTTAGGCGTCAAGTTATATCTATAACATCTGAGCTCTTATCAGGGAAATAAAATTTCCATGTTTTCGGCATCTCTTCTGCAGCACTTGATGTCAGTAATACCTCATAATGACTTCTATCTTCAGAAAGTCTCGGAGGACTAAAGCATGTTGGCCAACCTTCCATAGGAACAGAAGGAAGAACGGAAGAATTTAATACTTGAAGCTCGAGTGCTGATGTGGGTTCTGAAGGAGAATTTATTCATGTCATAATAAGTATATATTAAACATATTAAAATATAAGTCAAATATAACACGCCCACATACACGCCTTTGTCAGCTTTTTCGAGATGAGGAATACTTGAGAAAGCAGTCAAAAACGACTAGACTGGGAGCATATGTGAAAGAAACACACTTGCCCCTACTGTGGTAACAATCCAGTTCCCCACTATCTCAATTGGTATTTTGATAGCATGAACATCCTCTTTGAGAAGATTCAAATAGGATTTCTCGTCAATCCATTTACGCGATTTGTCAGTCGATTTGAGGATGATGTAGCACTTTTTATGATTGGACTCGGGAGACTCTTTGGGCTCATTCATCTCAGGAAAAAACCATCTAAGGGTACCCTCTCTCGTGCAATTGTACTCTGGGAAGAGGCAGAAAAAAGAGGCCTCGAAATGCGAGAAGTACAGGTATTAGATCGAAGCGTCGACACCTACATCGTGCGAAAGAAAATCCACGGAAAATATTTCAAGAAAGTAAAAGTCTTCAGTGGCCTCCCCCGCCCTGACACTCTCAACCATGCAGCACTCACACTCATGGATGACAAAGGGCTCTTCAAAAAAACATGTGAAAAAAATGGTCTCCCCGTTCCACGTGGATGATATGCCTATTCTTTTGAAGAAGCAAAGACGATATTTGATCGTATAGAAAAACCCGTCATCGTGAAACCACGTCTCGGAAGCCGTGGTCGGCATGTCGTGACGTATATTCGTACCCATGCAGAACTCCGAGAAGCATTTAAAATAGCGCGTCAACTCTGTCTCTGGGTCATCGTCGAAGAACAGATCATCGGTCCTGTTTACCGAGGAACCGTCATCAATTACACTCTTGAGGGAGTTCTCGCTGGTTTTCAACCGATGGCCACAGGTGATGGTAAAAAAGACCTCACTACTCTCATCGCTGAAAAAAATGCATCACGAGAAGAAGGTGTCTCAGAAGTAACCATCACGGAAAAAATGGCCTGGTTCATGAAACGACAACTCGCTGATGGACGTCGCAAACTCACAAAAGAAGATGTACAGAAACCATGGAAACTCACAGGCAAAGATACATGGGATAAAAGTGTTTTCGAATATGTACCAAAAAAATGAGAAATCATCTATCTCAACGAAAAAATCGGAGTCAGCTACGGAGGTGGCTCAGCGGAAGAATATGATATGTGCCACCCCGATAACAAAGCACTCTTGGAAAAAGCGGCAAAGGTTTTCGATGATACTATTATCGGATTTGATTTTATGATCCCCGATATCAGCCGTTCATGGCGAGAACAACGCTGTGGCTTTCTCGAAGCAAATAGCGTCCCCTTCATCAATCTCCATCACCATCCTCTCAAGGGAAAACCCAGAAATATTGCAGCAAAAGTGTGGGACATGATACAGTTTTAGTATCAAAATTTAGTATTTCGTTGCATATAAAAGTCACAAAAACAGAAACAGATTTTTAAGGGGAGATTTGCCTGAATGGCAAAACGAGTAGTGCAAGAATTGCACGTACGTTAATCTTGAGCGGGATGAATATAGAAAGACTGATGAAAGCAGTCTATAGCGAGTTTTTGTCCCTTGAATGCTTTTGGCACTTTTTGCATAAAAAGTGCACAAGAAATCTAAGTATTTGGACAGTTCTGAAATTGTACTTACAAATCTTGACTATTTTTTTGACTAAAATGCGTCTTTATCTATACTTCTGCGAAATGCACTGGGCTTTTTCTCTCGTGTATTCACCTCTTTATCGTAATTATCTTGCACTTATGGCAAATTTTCTCAAAGAATCAATGGCAGAGCTCGAACACGTGGTATGGCCGACACATATAGAGACAAAGAAATTTTTCCAAGCAGTCGTCGGTATCATAGCGGCTATGGCCCTCTTTACCTACCTCCTCACGCTCCTCTTCAGTAACAGCATATTTGGCATCCGTACGATGATGCACGCTCCAAAAACAGCTGACCTCTCTGGCTCACCAGTCACAGCACAGCCACTTGAGATCACGACAGATAATGGTCAAAAAATTGAAGTAAACGCTGTCACTGAACCAAAGAAATAATTTTTAATCCTCTCACATGTCAAAACTCTTCGCTCCAAAGCCAGAATGGTACGTTATCCGAGTTATCTCTGGGACAGAAGACAATGTCCGCACATCTATGATGCAGAGACGCGAGATGTTTAATCTCGAGAAATTCATCCTCGACTGTTTCGTACCGCTCCACGATGTCGTCACGCTCAAAAAGGGTGGAGGCTCAGTAAAGGCAAAGAAAAATGTCTTTCCAGGATA
>CAZLKD010000031.1:0-9263 GCA_964560015.1 uncultured Candidatus Peribacteria bacterium | reverse complement strand
TTCGACTCATCGGAAAACTGCTGCATTTTTGCAGCATCGAATCCATGAGAAAGGAGAAAATGTATGAGCTCCTCATACAGTGGAGAATGCACAACAGGACGCTCCATGGCTCGATCTTTGACAGCTTGAAAAGCCCGTATCGATCAAGCATCACCAAGGAGATACTGTGAATGATTGATAGCATCTCGGAGGGCTTCTTCCATGAGATCAGTGTCTGTCGGCGATATATCATCTACCTTTCCGGGCGTGACAGAAAGCATGATATGCTCTTTTCTCAGAATCTTCAGTCTCCTCATAATATTTATTCAGGTAGTTCCGAGTGCTCAGAGAATTTCTTTGGAGTCTGCAAGACCGGTTCTACGAAGCGTCTCAAATCATAAAATAGCGATGACACGTGGTCACACATTTTGGAGAGCCAGATGACTCGTTCCCTCGTCCACCAATTTCTCCTCTGCATGCAGATTGCCATCGAGATATTCAAGAGGCGTACTATCAAAATCAACGGTATATGTTTTCATAAAAATTGTTTACATAAATAAATTCCTTCTGAAAAAAAGAACAACACCAGAATTCGAGAAATGAGGTAGAAAAAAGAAAAAACATAAAAAAAGAAAAGTACTAAAAAACCCTCCGAACTAGGAGGGCTTTTGAAATATTTTACAAAAAAACTCTTCCTAGCTAGCAGCGAGGAAAAGGACAACAAGTAAGAGAAATATTTTTAGTCATTGAGTGTATACTACCGAGAACGATATAAATTTCAAAGTATTTTTTGTTCTCTAGAAATTCAGAAACAACCTCATGGATTCTCACGGTGCTTCTGCCCACATAATTTCTCAAGCACCTCAGAATGACAGACCTTGTCATTGCGAGCGAACTCTGAGCTTGTCGAAGAGGAGCGTGGCAATCCATGTATTTGAAATTATGGATTCTCAAAACCAGCACCACTTTAATTCAAAGTGGTGCTGGGTTCAGAATGACGAAGACAGCTATCCAAGTGCCACAAATCGTGTCACTTCGCTTTCGAAATCTGATACTTTAACACTGGCAGAATCTGATTTTTCCACTGTTTGGCCCAGTTTTGCGAGAAAGCTCACTGCTTTTGCTCCAAAAGGAACAACAACAGAAGCTTCCCAAGTTTCCACCACTTTCCAGAGAGTTTCTGTCGGTGGGAAGATCACCATATCCTTGTTATTGAGGTCGCGGAGAGCTTCAAGACTTTCAGCGGAAGTACCTTCTGGGAGATAGATAAGTGTTTTTCCTTCAACGGTGATGACGTAGAGCAGATTTGATCCAGACTCTCGGATCTCTACGAAAACACCACGACGCTCGAATTCACCAGGGAAATCCATCACATATCCATCGATGACGACAGATTCTGGATTGAGCACGAAATTGGCTTCACCAGAGTGGATTTCGATATGATCATTTTTGAAATTGAGGTTCATACAATGCGTTTAAGTTGGTTTAATGCGTTTAAGTTGGTTTAATCAGCTAAACGGATACGGGGAGTATATGAAAGTGAGGAAAAGTTGCAAGAAGAGAAGTAGAAATAGTTGTAGGCGTAGAGAGGAACATCAAAAAAAAATCTTCTCTACTTCTACCCTCTACAAATACTTCTTGTAAAAAACTACATAAATCCCCTGTTCTCCTCCACTATCTCATAAACCGCTGGTTTCATTTTCACTTTTTTGAGTTGCTCAGGTGTGAGCCAGACAAATCCGACAAAGCGTTCTTCTTTTTGAACGTGAGGTTTTTTTGTTCCCATATATTGCACGAGATAGAGATGGACATCTTTATCAATGGTCGGATGGCCAGTCTTGTGACGAGCAGTAAATGAAAACGAAATAGTTTTGATAAATTTCTTGATTTTGAGCATCGATGCTTCGAGTCCGGTTTCTTCTGATATTTCGCGAATGGCGGCATCCGCTGGTGTCTCATCATCTTTGGTGTGTCATTTTGGTAACGTGTAGACTATTTTTCCTCCTGAATTTTTCCACTTGAGCAAAAGCACCTCAATACTACCCCCATGACGGCGATAAACAATGCCTCAGGCACTTTGCTCAAACAGATGTGACATAAGCACAGTGTATCACTCTTCTCATGAAAAACAAATAGGGTAATTTGACTTCAAAAATATTTAGATAGTATTTACCAAAATCATTAATATACAATGTATGGCAACCGAAAATTGGGAACTCCAAAATAAGCCCAAAAACGTATCACTACGTGCAAGGACCTTGCTTCCTGAAGATTTAGGACAACTTGTTTCGGCCTTATTGCGAGATTCAAAACGTAGTAAACCTCTTCCTTGAGATGTTTTTGAACAAGTATGCCGTGCGTATGAACATACGACATTGGCACATCCAGCATTTGCATGAGAAATTGACAGATATATGGACATCGCAAGAGAGAAAGTCGCCAGTCTGTTATCAAAAAATCTTGACCCTGCCGGAATAAACTTATGAGACTTCCCTCAACCAAATTTTGACCTCAACATTATTCAACGAGCACAACAAGCAGCTATTCTGAGATACGTAGGTAAACAAATTTCCCAATCCTCTGACTTAATGGAATTACCAAAAGCTCCCTGGAGAACCGTCTATGATGCAAAATCTTGACTCCTATGTACTATGGACAAGAAAGACGAACAAAAACCAGAAGTTTGTTATGCATTTCTGCCAGATATTGTCTTACCCCCGAGTGCACAATTTTCCGAAATAGCTGATACAACGATATATATCGTGCCGATTACCCAAAAAGGTGTAAAAAAGATGGCATACATAAGTAGCAGTAGCGCCCATGAAATAGGCGTTTCTGAAATTGAAGAACATCATGGTGTTGTATCTTTCAGAACTTGGGGCGACACTCCACGTGTTGCGATACCAAATCCGGAAAGACCCGGAGAATATATTCATGAAGAGGGAGCCTTGGAGTGAGTATTTTGATGAGATATAGTTGTTATCAAAACCCAAAACTCTTTAGTTGTACGAGATGCAAGTTGAGTTTTTAGATGTGAAGTGCCGAGTAATTTTACACCTACAGTAGAAAAAGATGGTATCAGACTCGCACATAGCATTGACACAACTGCAAACGTTTGGTCCAAAGACAACAGAACAGAACCTCTTGCTAAACTAAACTGTAATACTGGATTTTTGAGTTTTTCAGATTTCCGCGAGATTGCAAGGCAAGGGAGTTAATTGTCTCAGAACAGTTTAACAGACAAAAGTATAAATACCATATATTTCATAAAATAAAAATATGTCAGAAGTCCCCTCAAATGATCCTGTCTCAATAATAGAATTATACAGAAATCCTGCGATCCATTTAGCTCATGAAAGTAATGGAAAACTCAAAATTATAATTGAATCATATAGGGTGTTTGAGGCAATTTGATGAGCTAGTGCAGCAATATGTTTTTTTACATTTTTTCAAGAACTTTCAAAAAATTGAGAAGGAGCTTCAGCAAATTTTTTTGGTATCTGATCAGTTGGGCTATGGGCTTTTTTGTTGAATTTTATGAGGGTAAAAATAGCCGCAACGCAAATTTTAAGAGAAAGGTGAATAGATGTGAGCGAACCTCTCAATCCCGCGTAAATCCGCAAAAAACGAATATTGAAGACCGTGTTTTTGAAAAACAGTCTCAGCTATGTCTCGTTGCCAGAGTCCAAACTCTATCACCACATGACAGATTTTTGGTCTATTGTGCCATGCAAGCAGTTGGTCAAAGAACCGTTCATAGAGCTCAAATCCTGTCATTACTCCCCCGAGGAACGCCATCCGTGGCTCGTGGAGAAGTCACGAATTAATTTCTATCTCGCGAACATAGGGAAGATTTGCTGTAATCAGTATCTCATCAGGAACAGAATTCCCAAAGTGTGAAATAAGTGGCTGGAGAAGATCTCATTTCAAGAAAAAAATTCCTACATTTTTCATTATTCATTCGTCATTATTCATTTTTGTAGAGTTTTCTACCGCTAACTCCAAAGCCTCCTCACTCATATCAGTGGCGAAAACTTGTAATGGTCGTTCTGTTTTTTCAGCAAGAGAAATTGGAATAATACCACTCCCCGTCCCAATATCAGCAACAGTTTGAACGGTAGGATGTTCTCGAAGAAACTTCAGACAATACTTCACGAGTTCCTCTGTTTCCAGACGAGGTATGAGTGCACGTGGATCAACGATAAACCGACGACCCATAAATATCACATAACCATCGGTATATTCTTCAGGAAAATCAGTCATAAATTTCAAAGTATTAGGTATTATGTAGAAAGTATTACGACTTGGCCACAAGAGTTTTCTGGAAAGCTGACAACATATTTGCTAATTTTGAATATCGATCGAGTAAAAATAATGCATTTTCTTCTGATAAATATTCCAATTCCCGGGAGAGTATAATAAATGTTTGAACTTCGTTCACAGAACCGTGTGCAATGGATATAAAATGAGAGAAGTCTTTTTTTGTGCCCCTCGCTGATCACTCTGCAATATTTGCAGGAATGCTACTCGAAGCCCTTCGAAGCTGTGATATAATTCAAAATACTTCCTCTTTTGGAAAATTTTTTGTCATACTATACACATTTTTACATGCATCCATCGACACTTCCCATATACGGAGTTTTTTGAAATCGTGCGACATATTTTGAACAAAATCTTAATACCTAATACGGAGTACCTAATACTTTTCACTATTGTAGCAACTTCACATCCCACGCACCTCCTGGAAGCGTGTAGCCGAGAATCCACGGATTGAGTTCACGAAGTTCTTGATAATCTACATCATTGTCGAGACACCAGACTCTGAGGTCGAGTATAGGTCACTGAATAGTTCGAGTTTTGGTCACTGGTGCATCAAAGACATCTCCGAGCATCTCTGGAGAAAATAATTTCCAACGATTCTGCATCAAGTATTTGATGGCAATAATACGGTAAAGATAATTTCCAGTCTCATCATTGAGGACGAGATCATAGTATGTTTTCGCTTGAGGCTGAGCGGCTTGGTCGCGCTGGAGACCACTTTCGCCACGATTATACGCAGCAGCAGCGAGGGTCCAGTTCTGGAAAATACTATGCAGATGGAGGAGATATGCTCCCGCAGCACGAGTTGCTTGTTCGAAATTGAGACGCTCATCGATTTCATCATCGACGCGGAGCCCATATCGTCGGGCCGTATCAGGCATGAGTTGCCACAATCCGGCTGCTCCTGTCGAGCTGAGAGCATCATTTTTGAGACTACTTTCAGCAACAGCGAGGTATTTGAAATCATCAGGAATATCCAATTCATGAAAATACGAATCAATGTAGGGAAAATATGCCCGAGAATATTTGTGATACAGCAGGAATTGATAGAGAGAAAAATGGGTGACGAGCAATTCTTCTTCAATTTTTTCACGACCGAGGGGATTGACGTGTGGATCGAGAGGAAGTCGCTCACCAGCGAAATCGAGATTGGTCATATTGATCTCGAGTGGTGTGAAAACAATTTTGTCACCGGTATAGCTCATGTAGGGTAATCGTGCAAAAATCACCGCCGCAATCAGAAGTGCCATCGTCAAAATGAGGATGACAAATATTTTTGGACGTCAGATCAGAAATCGTTCCCAAGACATGCTATAAATATATACGTATTCCCGGAAAAAGATAGGGCCCGCTTATCCCGCAATTTTTCTACGAATAGAGAAAATGCTTACGCTCATGAGTACGGCTAGGAGCAGTATGATATTTTCTGCAGGACCTGTCTCAATACTCGTTGCTGTTGGCATAGGTTCAGCAGCAGAATTGAGTGCTGGGAGAACTTCAGTGGTTGTAGTGGTATCTGTAGCATCCGTCGATGTATCCACAGCATTGAGAATCGTATCTATCGCGCTCGTCGCGGTATCTTCTGCCGTTGTATTGGTTGTATCTGGTTTTTTTGTGACTTCTCCGCTCATGGTCACCTCTCCGCTCATCGTCGGAGCAGGACCAAACTTGAGTGTGTAGAGGATACAGGTGTTGCGTGTTTTCGGATCTTGGGATTCAGTCGTGCCAGCACTTCTCTCATGATAGAAAAGTGGTGCCTTGAGGAGAAGAGTCTTATCCGTCACGTAGTCTTTGTCAGTGATGGTGATCTTTGCATTGGCATCAGTTTCAAGAAAGGTTGTATCCTTACCTGGCGCGAGGACAAATTCTTCTGGGTCTGCTGTCCAAGGATTACTAAACTTCCACAGATCTTCCGCTTTTGTCGGAGTGAGAGACACCGGAAATGAAGTAACTACTTCAGGCGCACCATTTTCATCATGGTAGACTACTTCAGAAGCGGTGGTTTGAGTATTTTTCCACGGAATCTTGATATCGCGGAGGTCGAGAATGTTGGTTGTACTCGTGGCGGTGTCCGTATAACAGACATCACAGGTATTCTCTGAAAAGGCCTGATTGGATTCACAGAGAACTGTTTTTTGCTCACCAAATACAGCTGTTCCAGCCATAGCAAGAGAGAAGAATGTCAGGGCAAATATTTTTTTCATAAAAAATAGGGTAACAGATGCTATGCATATGCTACCCTATATTGAAGTTCCTGGCAAATTTCGACTACTTTTTCTTTGCTGTTTTCTTTGCTGGAGCTTTTTTCTCTGTTTTCTCAGCTTTAGCAGCCTTTGGAGCTGATTTTTTCTCAGCCTTAGCCTTCTTAACTGCTTCTGTCTTTTCGACTTTTGCAGCCTTTTCGGAAGCCTTGATATTATCGAGTTCTTCTGTTATTTTTTTAAATGCTTCAGGGTTTGTCTTTTGGAGGTAATTCTTGAGACGACGACGCTTCTGGACGAGACCGAGAAGTCCACGACGAGAATGGTTATCTTTCTTGTGCTCATTGAGATGAGCCGTGAGAGAGTCAATACGGACGGTGAGAAGTGCAATCTGTACTTCTGGAGAACCAGTGTCACCCTTTTCACGAGCGTACTTGCTGATTATCTCCTTTTTTTGATCATGCTTCATAGTATAAAAAATGAGAAATTAAGATCCAGGTGAAGCCCCAGACGCGTGCATTGTAGGATTTTTTACTGTTTTGCAAATCGTTTCAAGATTTTGAGAATCTTCGCTTCTGTGTCTTTTGTGGGGAGTATGTGTGACTTCCCTGATTTTTCGATGGCATCGAGCTGTCTCTCATCTTCGAGGATATTTCGCAGGAGGTAAACCTCTCGGATGATAGTACCATAGGGCTTATTTGATTCAGGTCGGAGAAGTACAAATATGAAAATAATCCATCCCGTCATCATACCGAGTACGGCCAAACTCTGACCACCGAGCGCAGCAAATATATCGACACCAGAGTGCACAATAGCAGCGAGTATGAGACCAAAAAGTGTCATCACTCATTGGAGTATGTATTCTTCGTAGCGTACTATCCAACCCGTGACGCGTCCTCGAGCACCGCTATCAATCCAGAGCAACTGGATGAAATATGCTCGCCCGAAGAGAAGTGCGATAAGGCCAGTGAAGAGACCATGACCAATAGCGCGGAGGATAAATCCGACAAAAAGATGAATTGCTGTTGAGGTGTAGTATCCAAAGCTCTCCATGGTGGCAAATCCGACACCGACGGCCACACCAGTGAGGACAATTTGACGTATTGAAGTCGGTTTATTGATCTGAAATGCGATAAAGAAAGCAACAAATTTTACGATTTCCTCGAGGATACTGTGACCAATGAGATAGCTCACCCCCATCAGTGCTTCCGAAGAAGTCTCCTGGAGAAATACTTTTGCGAGCATAGCCATACGATCACCGACGTCTTGTCACACCACAGTCAGCGTGAGAAACCAAGCATCTATCGTCGTCTGTGCGCCACTCATCTCCACTATTTTTCCGATAGCAAGAGCTGCGATACATCCGAGAAGAAACGAAAATATGTATTTGAGAGCTGTCATCTATCCGTATTGTGCCCTATTTTGTGCGGGAAAGCAAGGAAAATAATCGAAATTATCCCAGCACCCCGAGAGCAGCCTGGAGATTTTCTTTTCGGATAAGGACTGACAGTTCTGATTGTGTCGTATAGAGCTCTATGATATTCACTCAAAAGTAATTGAGTTGTTTCACGACAAAATACAGTATCCCCTTTTCTTCGATATTTTCTGGGGGCATATGCACGATCATGGCAACGAGGTCGTTCATATGTATTTTTGGAGGAAAAGTCGTCATGATATCCTGCATCACTCATTCAAAAAAGTTCGTATAAAGGACAGTCACTTCTCGACTTCACTCTAGTTGAGAGAAGAGCTGGCTGCCTGAAGCAGACGATGTTTCCAATTTCTTGGAAATCTCATTGAGGGCTGATGTCAGTCATGGTACTTTGGCAAAGGTCACATACGAAATCCCCGTTCGTATACGCATATCATCAGGCCTTAAGCGAACGATCTTGGTCTTCTGTATGTCCTGTGCAATACGCGAGAGTGTCATGGTCACACTTCCGACAGTCGTGCTCTTTCCCGACATTTTCTGAATAGTAGGCAAGAGGTAGGCGGAAAGTGAGGTCAAATTCACGTATCCGTTATAGAGTCCATCTTCGAGGAAATCGTTTTCACGAATTATTTTTTCGAGGGTTTGTTTGATGCTCGTGTGTTTCATAAGGCCAATACTATATATTTTGTTATAAAATACAAACAAATATGATATATAGATTGAGTATTAGCAATTCCGTTCAAGAAAAGTTTGTCAACAATGCGAAAAAGTCTATAACAGGTTCCGTAAATTTAACCAAACTATATGAACTTAGCAACAGTTGGGCATGAGATACTTCGTGCTCCAGAGGGGGAACGATCCCATACCCTTAGCGGTAAATTAATAGAAAGAATCCGCATTCAAATGCAACTAGAAGATTCATGAATTTCATCTGGCGACTTTTTACCCAAGGATACCCCAGGTTTTTCATACATAAATCCTGAAAGATTGAAAAAACTGACCCAAAGAAGAATGCATGAATTGGTAGTGTAACTATTTTCCCCTATGGTACTCCTCATAAGCCTCAGCGATGAAGATGATGGCTCATTTGAAATAATAAGGCCTGTCGGCGACGAAAATACATATTTGGTACATGCCTATGCTAGTCGTGGAGGCTCCAATGGACTCTCTGCTATTGCGTGAAAAACAGTCTTACCTGTTGGATTGGATTCCGCATGAGCACAAGTCGTCGAGCTCACGACAAGATGTGGAGATTTATACGCCTGAATATTTGGATGAATTGATCCCGCGGAACTTTACGCCTCTTCAAAGCCCATAAAAAAATGGAGCTT
>CAZLKD010000030.1:0-9844 GCA_964560015.1 uncultured Candidatus Peribacteria bacterium | reverse complement strand
GATATCATCGCCTCCTCCAGCCCACCAACAAGTAATACCAGAAACCTCATCTTTTCCGAATCCATCATGAGACCTCGGAGCACAACTTCCCGCATAGGTACCAACGTTATAACTCTTATCTCAGACAGTAACAGTGACTTTTGTACTTGTAGCTCAGGTATCCTTGTTAGTACCCATATCTTCATAGGACCAGGTGATATCTTTGTTAGCTGGTTCCATCACTGTCGCAGGAGCAACAACCTTATCCTGTGATGCAACTTGTTTGTTTCTAGAAGTATAAAAATATGCTCCGCCGAGTATGAGCAAGGCTACAATCAGAAGTAATAAGAGAGTTTGGGATGTTTTCATATACCAATAAGTATACCGTGAAAAAGAAGCGGTCAAGACTTCTCTTTATTTTGTCACCTTTTCGAGCATTTCCCGCTGATGGTCTGAGAGTTTATTTGGCATTCGTGCATCCAGTTTCAGATAGAGATCACCTGCTTTCTTCCCTGATATGCGACCTTTTCCTGTGACCTTCAATCGTGTGCCTGGTTTGGTACATTCCGGCACAGTGACCTTGAATTTTCCAGAATATGGTGAATCGATGGAGATTTTTGTCCCGAGAAGGAAATCCCAGATGGGGAGCTCGACCACTTGCTCCATATCCAGGCTCTCTTCCTGAAAATCATCATAATAGGTCTGCTTTTGTGAAGATTTCTTGCCACCAGAGAAGTTACCAAAAAGATCTCCGAGATCAAATTCAAATCCCTGCGATGAACCACCACGAGCATTACCTTAAAGATATCTCCAAAATCAAATCCCTGTGAGCTCTGTCAACCACCCCCCATATTCCCGAAATCTGCTGTCCCAAATGTGTCATATTTTTGTCGTTTCTCTGTATCTGAGAGGACTTGATACGCCTCATTGATTTCTTTGAATTTTTCTTCCGCTTTATTATCCCCCTGATGTCGGTCAGGATGCCACTGCATCGCGAGTTTTTTGTAGGCCTTTTTTATCTCTGCTTCTTTTGCAGTTTTATTCACTCCGAGGATATTGTAGTAATCTTTTTTCATAGCAGAAATAATAGCAATTTATCACTTGAAATCAATAAATCTTGTTTTTGATAGGTTGGGATTATTCGGTTAATAAAATCGACTCATCTTACCTTATTTAATCTCAAATATTTCAGCAATTTTTATCATCCCGTCAAAAGCGCCAAGCCATATTTCAGGTTTATGGAATCATTGCCCATTAGGCGTAACGGTCTCAGGGCGAGACTGCTTTTCATCTTGTACTATAGGAGGTTCCGCGAGGATTTCACAAGCATGATACCAGTTTGGATCAGACTGGATTTCTCGTAGATTTTGGGCCTTCTCTGCCTGCACAAGCTGTTCAAAATTAAACCTTGATTGATTCTGTATTGGATATTTCCTCAGAAATTCTGCTATCCTCTTTCGCATACTAGTAAGCGCCTGGAGAACTTCATTGCTGTCGCGAAAATCGGGAGATACTCACAAACTGTCATGGAGTCGACGAGTAAAATACATAAAAAAAGACTCTTCTGGATGCACCCCTTCTTCCGTGACGTCTCATGCAATATCAATGAGTTCTACAAACCCCCGATCAAAGGTATGTCGTAGGAGAGGATTCGCATCGACGATAGTATTAAAACTGGCAATACGATTTCTGAGAATGTTCTGTCATATCTTGGATATGCTTGCTCGATGAATATTGCGACATCCTATCTCGCTGAGATAGCTTAAAGCATGTGTGTCCTGATATTGGCCAAGGGGCCTCATATGAGTAAATAATCAACTATCGGTAATATGATTTCTAAGGAACTGAGCAGATGCACGTGCCTGAGGGAGATCACCCACAATCAAATCGTCCAGTGTTGGAATATTGCAGTGAGGACTTTGAGTAAATATTTTGAGCAAAGAAAGATTATAGTTTCCAGACCCAATTGACCTCGTGGTTGGATTGGGGAGAAAATCATGCAAATAACTACGGCGCGCTTTATTTTTTTGCGAAGAAGAAAGATGGCTCCAAAAATCCCTCGCCCAATTTGCGTCGACTTTCCCTCAGAGTCATTGGCACACGATCACACTAGCAGTACTGAATGCTCATCTCAGAAAATCTCGTCTTCCTTCATCTATTGGCCGATTTAGAGCTTCATGGACGAGCTCTTTAACTCTATCGCGTGCACCAGAAACACGCATTCATTTTGTTTGAACGAGATATCTCTCTGCCTCAAATAGTGTCTGAAAAAATCGCCCATCTATCTCAATAGTTGGCACTTCTGTGACAATTAAATTTTTACCATTTCTATCCATATTTATCTTTTCTATTTAATTTTGTCAATTCTACAATCTTTTTGACAAAATCAACTTTGCTATTTGGATATTTTTTCTATACTCTCCCCAGAAGTTTAATAGGTTTCCTACGTTTCATTAAGTTAGAGAATCCGCCATTTTGTCTTTTGTACTTTGTCTTTTGTATTTATGAAGCTTCCTTATGTTTTGATTGTCGGTCGCCCAAACGTGGGGAAAAGTAGTCTTTTCAATGCCTTCACTGGTCGAAAGATAGCTATTGTCGATGAAAATGCGAATACGACGCGTGATGTCCTCGAATATCCGATGAAGGATTTTGAGACAGAATTTCAATGGACTATTGCTGATAGCGGAGGGCTCAATTTCGGTTCTCAACACCAGATTCTTCAGGACGTGAATAAGCGGGTCAATGAGTGTGCGGAACAAGCAGACATCATCCTCTTTATCTGTGAATATGACCACCTCACGGATGTCGATGACCATATCATCAACATGCTCAGAAAACTCAATAAACCGGTGTGGCTCGTAGCAAACAAGGCTGACAACATCACTCGCGTCAATGAAGCCTATGCGCTTCTCTCAACGGGTTTTCCTGTTTATCCTGTCAGCGCTTCTCACCGAAAAATCGACGAACTCGAATCAGAGATCGTGAAGTATCTCCGCAACAAATACCCAGAACAAAAAGGCTCAGAGGAAGATGAAGGTATCAAAATCGCTCTCGTTGGTCGTCCAAATGTCGGAAAAAGTAGCACATTTAACGCTCTTGTGGGTTACGGAAAGGTCATGGTCTCAGCAGAAGCTGGTACAACACGAGACCCTACCGATACGGTCCTCATGCATAAGGGGCAAAAGCTCACACTCATCGATACGGCAGGGTTTCGAAAACCAGGAAAAATCGGTGTCTACAATGTCGAGAGCTGGTCAGTCCTCCGTACGAAGGCCGCTGTCGAACGTGCTGACATCTGTGTGCTTCTCATTGATTCTGTGGAAGGTATCGTCCAGCAAGACAAGCATATCCTCGCTGAAGTATTGGAACAAAAAAAAGGCGTCATCATCATGGTCAATAAATGGGACCTCTCTCAAGCAAAAACTGATATGGAACCAGAGCTTTTCCACAAACGCTACCTCGCCTATCTCCAGAGAGAATTCGCCTACTGTCCGTGGGCAATGACGGTCTTTGCAACAGCAAGTGAAGGAAAAGGTGTCCGTGATATCCTCGAACATGCTACTGGTATTTTTCAAGAGCGACAAAAGCGTATTTCAACTGGTGAATTTAATCGTTTTCTCACGAGAACCTGTCTCGAGCATGCACCGAGTGGAAGCCGAAAAATCCACAATCCAAAAGTCTATTACGGCTCACAGGTCGCCATCGATCCTCCAAAATTTGTCATCAATGTGAATAAGCCTGAATTTATCCATTTTAGTTGGAGACGTTACCTCGAGAACAAAATCCGAGAAACATTTGGCTTCTACGGAACGCCTATTGAAGTCGATTATCATGGTAAAGATCCGGATAAGAATCCGTACAAGCCAGTAAAAACGATGTCAAAAGCGCTCAAGCCACGATAGATATTGTTTATAAAAAAAATAATGATAGAATATTGCTGATATTCCTTTTAAATGTGTCTTATGGGTGAACTCAAAAAATTTGAAGCTGTCAAAGAATCTGACAAAAAACCAGAAGGTAAAAATGAAAAAATTAAAAAGAACGCTTTGAGCGTAGCAGAACTCGAAAAAGCGGCGGGGATAAAAAAACAAAAACCCAAAGAAGAAAAACGTCGTGCTGTGCCAGCAAAATGATCCCCTACCGCTGAAAAACCGCAAACCCTCAAACAAGAGACTATCTCTCTCAAGCCAGAGAGATGAACACAAAAAGCCAAGTATGAGAGACAGGCTATAGGGCGATATGAAATAGATACATAGATAATTTTCTCAACATAGATTTCCCATATTTTAACGCTCTAGCATGGCTGATATCGATAAACAACAAACCAGGACAGATACAGAAATAAACAAACAAAAAGAAGGTCAAAAGAATAATGATCAGGCCGCACGAGATATAGAAGTAGCGAGGAGTCAGTGAAAAATAGATAAACTCGACCAAAAATCACAAGAGTCAGTAAAAAAAATCATCGATGAGCTGAATAAGCTCCGTAATGACCCGGCCATGCTCGATAAATTGAATGATTCTTCTCTTCTGGGTATACTCAAATCACATGGGATTTTGGTTCAGGATATCAAAAATATCCTCGATATGATGGCAAAACAGGACCATCAGAGGGATATGGCTCAGATAGGTGCTGGTGAGGTTTCAAGGGTACCTGAGATAATCCAATGAAACCTCGGAGGTCTCCAAGAAGCCTACAACAGACTGTGAGTCGATTTACAGAAAAAACTCCAAGAAGCAAATCCAGAAAATCAAGTAACCATAGCAGGATTCACGCGTGAGGTCAAGCAGGCAGAAGATCAAACTCGTGAACTCGGAGTTCAATTAAACGCTCTCGTATAACTATGCCTCCTCGCAAAAAAACACCCAAGAAACAAACACCTGAGGAGATAAAAATTCTCGAGGATTTCAAGAAAAAAAATAACACACAGACAACCCGAGTCGGAAAAATGGAGGATCTCGTACACAATTTCGATGTCCAGCATATCATCGATCTCAACGACCGTCTGAGAGCGTTTTATGAGAAAATAGGAGACGAGAAAATTCTGCCTCTCCTCGATCAGATGACCACGACCATGCGTGAACTCACAGAGATCATCAATCAGGTCAAAGCAAAGAGAATTTCTCTCGAACAGGGACAAAAAGAAATCCAAGAAAAACTCGCTGATATCAATGAAGTTTTACAGACGCTCCAAGACTGGGAAGCAACAGGAATTTAGCGTATAAAAAAACCTCCCAGAAGTGGGAGGTTTTTGCATGAAAAGGAAAATAACTATTTCTTCGAAGGCATAGAAGAGCAACAAGCGCTGTTCATACCACAGCATGATCTGAGGAGCTTGAGGGCTTTCTGGAAAAATACAGCAAAGAGGAGGAGGTCGAGACGGATTTGTTCGAGAAGACCAGCAGCCTTATGAAATGCATCACCGGTAAGAGGTTGAAGATGTGTTAATTTGAAAAGAATAGCGATTCCAATAACAGCAGAGAGTCCGAGAGCAGCCCACTTAGATGTCATACGACATCCAATAGCAAATGAGAGTCCTCCGAGAACCTCGATTGTCGCAGCAATAGCTCCGAGGATAAGTGCTACTTTTGAGTGACCGCTGATACCAGCGACACTGAGAGCCATGCCTCCTACAGCTGTGAGAAACATCTTACCACCGATAAATTTTGAGAGACCAGCAGCGATCATGATAAGTCCTGCTACGAAACCAGACACAGTCGGGCAAGCCCATTTACAGAGTCCAGTACCAGTACAACAAGCATCTTTTTGCATAAAAATAAGAAAAGAAATAAGTGCATATATTCTATACTTTGGCTTCAGCAAGCAATCTCAAACTCATTGATATTTCTGCATTCTATGTCATACAATTTTTACAAAACATCGCGAAAGTAAAACTTGTAAAAAATATTGGTCTCCATACTATGCTCCCCATATTCTACCTCTCTCATTTTTCGTCATGGAAACACTCTTTTCTTCTCTCGATGTACTCTTGGACTTGCCATTTTCCGCCTTTGAAAAAAAACTCACAAAATTTGAAGAAGATTTCAAAAATATCTCTATTTCTGATGTCTCAGAAGAAGAACTCGAATCATACTTCACTCGTATAAAGAGTGAATATGAAACAAGCACTGGCGACGCAGCAAAAACACGCTTGGCGACGCTCTGATATCTCTCTCATTTTGACACACTCGTAGAGAAATTTTTCCCAGACTACGTCACACTTTTCCAGACAAATCTCGATCGCGATGACGCAGGAGAATTGATGCAGGTGAACTATGAATTCCTCGAGCACATGGATGAAATACTGCGTGAATATACGCACCGATTGAGTGATCCTGATAATTACCCAACATATACTGGATATATCCAAGAACTCGTCCAAAACAGCATGATAGATCTCTTTTTCTGGCTCCAAGAACGAGAAATACAAGAAGAAAAGAAGGCGAAAACAGAAGATAAAAACACTGACCTCGTCATCCACATGAGCAGTACAACAAAAGATAAAAATCTACAGATGACACGTCGCTGTCTCGAGCTCATGCACGAAGGCGTCCTAGAAAAGATATTTTTTGATCACGAATATCCAATACGCATCTCGCCTCTTGATCCAGAACTCCAGCTCATCGGACGATACGAGCGAAAAAAGAGCTAATATAAACCCATTTTATATTGTGCTGGGGCAAGATTTGTGTAAAAAAATAGGAACGAGTAAAAAATAAAAATCCACTCTTTTACTCCTACTTCTACTTTTACTTCTATTTTTTTGATTATGATACTCACGTGTCCCCTTCCAAACATCATTTTTTCCGTAGGTACCTCTCTGAAGGCGATGAAATCAGGGCCGTTTTTCACAGGCATTTTTTTGTGGCGCTTCCAAATATTTTCTTCTGGCTCGTCGTGCCGGTAGGACTCGTATCGTGGTGTGTCTACCATTGGTTTTATCAGGAGATTATCACGACATCATTTTTGTGGCTGTTTGAAGCATATCTTTTTATGCTCTTTTTTATTCTACTCTACAAAGTGCTCGATTGGTACGCTGATGTCTGGATTATCACAGATCACGGTATGGTCGATGTACGCTGGTCGATATTTATCAATGACATGACTTTCACAGAATTTGACGATATTTCTTCTGTACAATATGGCCAGAGAAGTCTCTTTGATAAACTCTTCGATATTGGCGATGTCACAATTCACAAAATGGGTGACGAGATGTACATCTCTCGCATGCATCATCCCAGTAAAATAGCCGACATCATCCAATCCAATATCCATACACATCATCACGAAGAACATAAAGCCGCGAGTGATACACACATCTATCTCGACGGTGTCAGACAAAATCATGTATCCGTTCCCTACAAAAGTGGCTTCAGATATATGCCCGCAGCCGATGATGAAAAATTTGTCGAAGAAATGCGCAAACAGCCTGGTGTGATAGACCTCTCAGGAAAACCAAAAATTGAAGAGAAAAAACATGGGCATGCTTCTCATGGGCACTAAGAAAAAAATACAAAGCACAAAATACAAAGTACAAAATACTGCGGTTTTTCCATTTGATGCAATTCTTGATTGGTATCAAAAAAATGGCCGCCATGATTTGCCATGGAGACAAGTGTATAAAAAACCAATTAAGGAAAGGCTCTATAAAGTCTGGATAGCAGAGGTCATGCTCCAACAGACACAGGTCGATCGTGTCATCGGTTATTACAATCGTTTTCTCGAAAAATATCCCACGATTGAGTCGCTCGCTGCGACAACATACGACGAACTCTTCCCCTACTATCAGTGACTTGGATACTACGGAAGAGCCCGTAGAATGATTGAACTCGCGAAAGTGATCGTCGAAAAATATGATGGAATTTTTCCAGATGATTTTGAGAAACTTCGGAAGCTTCCAGGAATTGGCAAATACACGGCGCAAGCACTCCTCGCTTTCGGCTATGATAAACCGGTGCTCGCCATGGATGCAAATTTAGTAAAAATATTCTCTCGATATTTTTATGGAGACAAGAATATTTTTTGAATGAAGAATGAAAAATGAAAAATGAAAAATGATGGATTTGTTCCGTCATCCTCGGACGAACGAAACCATTGCGTAGCAGGGTTGAGTGAAGATCCGGGGATCCAGGCGAATATTTTACCACAAAGTGGTTCATTTAATTCATCGGGTTTGGATTCCACCTCGCGCTCGCAAGCTCGCTTGGCTGGAATGACGGACTCGGGTCAAGATTTTGATACACTTGTCAGTCACCTCGAAGAGCAACTTCAAAAAGAGAATATTTCTGGACGAGAAATCAATAATGCGCTTATGGATTTCTGAGCTCTTGTGTCAACATCGATAGATAAAGTAGACAGAGAAAACTATCCACTCAGAGACTGTCTCTGGTTTACGAGTGAAGGCACAAAAGAACCAATCAAAAAGAAAATAATTCGTCGCAGTGAAAAATGAGCGAAATTAGTCGTATTTTTGCACGAAGCACATAAATCCTACTGGAGTAGCACAACAACTCATTATGAGCCATTTCTGATAGAACCAACGAGTTCTGACGACCGACGAACAGTACAGGATTATTTCTCGGCGACATTTTGACTCGAAGTTTCGGTTCGGCCAAGTTTTTGATCTGGCTACTTAACCCCGGGGTTAAGCAATCTCAACCCCGGGGTTAAGCAACCGGTAAAGCTCTTTCATGCACAGATACAAACCGGAGCCCTCAAACAAAAAACCTTCTCTAAAAAAGAGAAGGAAGAATGGATGGAGAAGAATATACAATAATCTATTTCCCTCGCCAAGTATCATAGATACTCATATCTGCAAACCGAAGAGAAGGTGTTGTTTCCTGTATAGCTTTCTCCAATAATTCCATCGTGATTTTTTGATTTTGTAAAGTATCGCGAATTTTTGTTTCATCAAATTGTCCATCGCTCATATCAAGAGCGGAATCGAGGAGAGATTGGCTTGCATCACGTGATACTTCTGCGCATATCAACTCTATATCAGCTGGTACATATCCATCTGTCATCTTCGCAAGTTCCTCATAGTCGAGAGTATCGTGTGGGCGATCCATACGTTTGATATAGAGCTCAAAGAGTTCCTTTCTGGCTTCATGATCAGGAGGACCGACGAAAATTTTCTTATCAAATCGACCAGAGCGAAGAATAGCAGCATCGAGATGATCTGGTCTATTAGTAGCAGCAACGACGATGAGGTTTTTTGCATCAGCAAGGGTATTAAACTCTTGGAGAAATTGTGCCATCTCTTCTGCCTTGTAGTCTTGAGTTGTTTCTTTTCTCTCGGACACCAATGCGTCTATTTCATCGAGAAAGAGAATGATAGGTTCTGACTCGCTCGCTTTCTTGGCTTGTGCAAAGAAATCCTGAATATTCTGGCTGGTAGCGTGGATCAGTGTAGATCCAAAATCACCCACACTTTTCTGGATCAATCCAGCTCAGAGCTCTTCAGCGAGCTTGCGAGTGATAAAGGTCTTCCCTGTTCCTGGAGGACCGTAGAGTAGGAGCCCCGTTGGGATATTAATCTGAAATTTTTGATACGCCTCATGTAATTCACTATAGAGCTTTTGAGTGGTATCTAGTGCTGCTCCGTTCTGCAAAGTTTGTGTAAAACTATTCACGAGAAAAGTGAATTTGAGCGGTGAGATAAACCCTTCCATGAGTGTTTTTTTGAGATCATGCATCCCCGCAACTCACGCAAATCCCCATGTTTCTGGATTCTTTTTAATGAATCGTTCTATGTGCATCGCAGAAGCCTGCCCTATTCAAACCTTTATGTCAGCATTTTCTCTGTACTTTTTGAGCGCTTCTTTACCTTTTTCTAATACAATCTCTTCAAAACCATTTGTAGCT
>CAZLKD010000029.1:0-9939 GCA_964560015.1 uncultured Candidatus Peribacteria bacterium | reverse complement strand
TATTCCTGTAAATAGTTCTCGTACAACATAGATAAGTATAACTAACGAGTAAAAAAAGACAAATTTTTATTCAAAAAGTGCTTTGGCATGCGCATTGATCCAGTCTGCAGTTTTTCACTTACCCCAGAAAGGCCAGAGGAGAACATCAGTGAAATCATTGGTACCAGCGAGTTCATCCTTGAGCGGATTCATCGCGAGTTCAAAATGGAGATGGTAGAGATATTTTTTATCAGGAACGGCTGAATCACCGACATGTCCTATGATGTATCCACGACTGACAGATTTTCCTATAGTTATTTCGTCTGGTATGTTTGCTAGATGTGCATAGATGGCGACATGACCAGAGCGGGTTTTGAGATAGACAGTGTTTCAGCGGTAGACGTCGAGATTTTCTTGTTCTTCGATTTCATTGTGTCCTGGGAGGAGATGCTCCATCTCGTTCCAAGAAAAGTCACGCTTGACGTGTATGATGACACCATCTTCTATGGCCCGTACAGGTGTGCCTTGATTGACATAAAAATCAAATCCATGATGGACACCATCAGTTGATTCAGAACGAAATGGTCGGGCTGAATTAGGGAGAAATGTCGCTTTTGTCGGGAGTGGTACTCCAGGAATTGGGAGGGCGAATTTGGTATTTCTGTCTGCAAGTATTGCGTCTATCGTGGCAAAGAAATTTCTCACTCGAAATGATGAGAGTCGATAGTCAGCCTTGAGGAGCGAGCCAGCTTCAAGTGTGTTCCTGAGTGTATCGGTAGAGATATCTGAGAGTGTCACTTCATCAGGATAATATCCTACGAGTGGGAGTATGTAGTTTTTCTTGTTGACCGTGATAAGTGGTAATTTACAGACTCCTGTTGGTTTCCAGACAAGTACTGTTGCGTTATTATCGCTATTGACGACAGTTGTCTTGCTCTGACAAAAAGAGGATACATTATCTCCTGATTTTCCTGATACGCGTAGGAGGACAGCGTTGCTCGTCTCAAATGGCGTGACGCCAGAAAAAAGTATTTCGACAGGGCTTGTGTTTGCTCATCAGAGAGGGATCTGTGGGGGTTCTGACGTGAGAAAACCCGGGAGGAGCAAGGAGGCAATAAGTATATATGAAAAAGGGCGAACCATAGAGTGTAGCGAGTATTGAGGGTGTGTTTGTCTCCGAAATCACTTTCCGTATTGCTTTTATTGTATAAAAAAATTGCTCGAATCAATAAAAAATTATTCATTTTATACAATAATGCGTCTCTCTGTACTCTTTTTCCGTGAAGAGTCTGTGAAGAATGCTGTTATAAAAGGCTTTTCTCCTATAATTGTATCTGTAACTATATTTTTATGCGCTCTCTTTTTTTCTGTCTCTCTTTTTTCTGTGTTGGGATGTCTCTGGCTCTCACAAATAATCCGGCTCTCGATAGTGCTCGTGAGCTCGCGCAAGATGGTGTCATCGTGGATCAGACTTCTCTTGCGGGGCAGTATCGAGTCAATACTTCTCTCGATATTCAAGAAGCAAATATGTATCGTCTCGACGATACGTTGATACGGCAAGAAGCTCTCAAGGTAGCCCTCAAAATCCGTGGAATAGCAGTACCTCCTTCTTCTCTTTGCCGAGGGTATTTCCTCGATCTGCCAGAAGAATGGGTCTGTCGTGTTGTAGAGTTTGCCGCAGACTATGACATCGTGACGCGAGCAAATAGTCGTTTCCGCCCACATGATTCTCTGACGCTCGCTGAATCGCTCAAAATACTCATGGTTTCACTGCAGATACCACTCACAAATACCGCCTATTCTGAGGCAAAAATTATTCTTGGCCTCTTGCCAGATTGGGAAGTCCGTACTCTCCTCACTCTCCGAGAAAAAAATATTTCTTTTACACTGTATGATTCTTTCGGAAGAGCTTTATCTTTCACGCCAGACGATGATATACCAACTGCTGTCAGAAAAATCATGTCTCATCGTATGACACGCGGAGAATTTTTCCAACTTGTCACCATCCTGAGAGACTCACAAAATTCTGACCCAACTGCACACTGTACTGTTTACAACGATGGATGTAACGACTGTGTCCTCTGAGATGAAGGACCGGTCTGTACTAAGAGAGCTTGTTTCTGGCAGTGAATTCCATCATGTTCTGAGTGTGATGCTGGCTATATGCTCGAGAATAATCGTTGCGTAAAAAAGCAGACTACCTGTATTTTGGAAGGAGGATATGCTGGAGGAGGATTTGTCCCGTATCCAGAAAATGTGAATGACTTTCAGTGCTGCTCTGGGCTTACTCGGACCGAGAGAAAAGATGGAAGCACTCTCGCTGACGCCGGATATACTTGTATAAAAACAGGCGATCTCGTCTGCGATAGTCGTTATGAGAGTGAATATAATTCTTCTGATTGTCGCATAACGGCAACATTTGATTCCTCAATTTGTCAGGATTATTATGATGGATGCAATAGTTGTTCTCGGACTTCCAACGGCCAGACAGTCTGTACGATGATGTATTGTCCTGTAGCGATGAGTCCAGCATATTGTAGGTCTTATACATCATACAATCCTGTCAATCTCACACGAGATGCCACCTATCTCGATAAGATCACGCAAGAAATCAAAAACTATACTGCCAATAAAACGTGTGTCAGCAATAGTGATTGTCGTATGGTAGGTATTGGTGCGAAAGCATGCGGATGACCAACGGGATATCTCTATTATTCTTCTCTCAATATTGATACAGCACTTCTCGGTACAAAGATTGATTTTCTCGCCGCAGCCATGAAGCAATATAATCAGCAGTACAATATCATGAGTGATTGTTCGCTTCTCATGGTGCCAGCACCACAGGCCTGCCAATCAGGGCTTTGCCAATAATTACATCTCCTCGGGGAGAGGCATGCCAATAATATTTGCTGTGTAGCGGATGATTTCGAGACTTGTGTGCACGATGTTGATGCGAGCAAGGCGTTCATTCTCTGGTGCTTCTTTGAGTTTTGGAGTGTTGACGTAGAGAGCATTGAGATGACGCGTCATCGTCGCGAGGTGGGCGATGAGAATGTGAAATTTGTAGCTGGTTCCACAGTTTTCGAGGAGCTCATTGAATCCGAGAATATCGAGGATTACATCGCGATCGAAAGGGGTTAAGTTTATCGTTGATAGTTTATCGTTGATAGTTGATGCGGAACCGATTTCATCCAAAATCTTTTTCCATCGAACGTAGGTGTATTGCAAATATGGTCCACTGTTGCCTTCAAAAGCCAATACCTTATCCCACTCAAACACCCAATCTCTCTCACGATCCTGGCTCAAAAATGAATAGACAATAGCACCGAGAGCAACTGCTTTTGTGTCGCTATCAGAGAGTGTTCTCTGGCGTTCTTCGAGGATTTTTTTGACGCGATCAAAGCTTTCGCTTATGAGGTCCTTCAAAAATATGACACGTCCATGTCGTGTCGACATAGCTCCATCGGGGAGGCTGACGAAACCATTTCCTGCGTGTGTTAGCTCAACACTCACATCCAACCAAGAGGCTTTTGCTGTGGCGAAGAGTTGGCGAAAATGCAGCGCTTGTCGATTATCTACGAAGTAGATAATCCGGCTCGGAGACCAATTTTTGATTCGATATTTGATGGCTGCGAGATCACTCGCTAGATAGCCGTGTGTTCCATCTCTTTTTTGGAGGATACAGGAGGGGAGTTTTGTTTCTTTTGCAAAGACAACACCGACACTCTCGTCTTCATTTTTTGTAGCAATTCACTTTTCTATGAGTTCATCGACGACGGCTGACATCGTCGTGTCTGGCGTGAGATCTGGCCAATTTCCGAGCTTTGGGAGGGGGAGTCATTCGTAGAAACTTTCGCCAATCCAGATATCTGGATGTGCTCCAAAATCATTCATCACAGTTCTGACACTTGCGAGACTTTTATCGGTGAATTGTTGCCAGAGTTGTACCGAATTTTTGTCGCCTTCAGAGAGGAGCTTAAACGCGTCACGACATTCTTGTTCTATCTCGGGCTCTTTTTCTGTTTTTTCGGTGATAGCGACATAGATCTCGAGGAGATGATGGACGGGATCTTTTTGAAATGCTTCCTCGTCGCCGAAATATTTCCAGCCTGTAATCAGTTTCCCAAATATTCCACCCCAGTCGCCCTGATGCATATCGGCGGTGACATCATATCCCATGAGACGCAGGAGATTGATGGTGGCCTGTCCGAAGAGGGGAGTGCAGAGATGACCGATATGCAGAGGTTTTCCGATATTGGCCCCCATATAATCGACGACTATTTTTTCATTCTTTTTTTCAAATACGGGGAGTTTCCAGTTGGATAATTCTCTTTGATAAAACTCGTCTGTGACAGAGAGATTTACAAAACCGCCCTGGATATTTCCATCCGTCACATAGCTCTCTGTTTTCATGAAATTGAGCACTTCTTCAGCGAGTTGTGGTGGTGGAGTTTTCGTCGCTTTGACTGCAGGAAATATATTGATACAGATATCGCCAAATTTATGATCGGGAGGAACAGTAAATTGAAACACTTCACTTGTACAGTCCTTGTTGGTTTGCGTGAGAAAACGAGCAAGTGATTCTCTGAGGGTTGTGCATTGCATATTGGTACGGAAAAAGATTATGTGCAGTATAACTGGAAAAGCATCTTCGGCAACCTTTCTAGATACCTATGTCGTCACCCAAATACTGTCGTAACGAAATTCTCGCGTAGCATAAACGACTTCTCGCGGTTCCTTCACTGATTCATAAGAGTTTAGCTATCTCTTTTCCTTTTTTTCACTCTAAACTTAGAAGCAATACTTCTCGGTGTTCAGCAGATAATTTTTTGATACTTGCCTTTACTACCATGAGTATCTGTTTTCTATCTATTTCTCATGCTATATCTGGTTCATGCCTCATTGAGCCTGGAGTAAATTCGCCAATCATATCCCCAGTATCGTCATCCACCGATATGGTATTATCGGTTATTCTGTTCCTTTTGTGTAGAGCATTTATACATAAATTTACTGATATTGAATATACCCAAGTATAAAACGAGCTTTTACTCTGAAAGAGTTTTATTTTTCTCCAAACGTGTATCCATATTACTTGGCACAAATCTTTCGTGTCCTCGGTGTTATTCATCATACGAGAAACAAGACTAAATATTCTGGAGGAATATCTAGCCTGTAGTTGAGTAAAGGCAGCTTCATTTCCTTTTTTTGTTTTTTCAACGAGGTCTGCTTCTAAAATTTTATCAAGTTTTGTTTTGCTAGCTGTGTGCCTTGCTCAAATCATATTTTTATTATAATTATATTAGTAATTTGTCAATATTTCCGTAAATACGGTTTAGGGTATTTTCTATATAGTCACTCTATGCGACATTTCTCTGCGCCTGCACATCCTCTTATCTATTCTTTCTTGCTTCGCAGGGAAGAATTTCAAGATGCAGAGAGATTAATTGTTGAGACGAGAGAACAATGAGAGAAGCTCCTTCAGACACTCCAAAAACTTGCAGAAATAGAAAAAAATACAAAACAATATCGCCTTATCGCCACCGAGACGGATATTCTTGAAGTCACGTACGATACTGACCTTGTCGGTATTTTCCCGATTGAGACACTTGATTGGAAAATCGAAGATGAAAAAAAACTCACCCTCACACTCACAAAAGGGATGAAATATTCCGAAGAGCTCCTCGTCACATGGCTCACCGATCATGGATTTAAAGCGGTCAAATCCGATGAAGAACATACATTTTTTCGACAAGGTGATACGGTGAGTATCGAGACACGAAAGGGGACATTGCTCGTGAATTTCTTTGGGAGTATTCTCGAGACACTGTACCTCGATTGAGAAGAGAAAAATGAGTGGAGATTTTTTGCGTGTTAGCGTCTGTCATTCTGAGTCCCTCTCATTTTTTGAAAATGAGAGGGACGTGAGAATCCATGATTCAGTTTCCTGGATTCCCACGTCCTCTTCGACAAGCTCAGAGTCCTCGGAATGACACGGATTAAATCAGATTCTTTTCCTTAAGTATCCCAGATTTTTCGAGAATCATGGCTTCTTCTACACACCAAGGGGAGTATTTATAGGTATTGTTTTTTATTTCTACGAGAAAGTCGGGCCAACTAATCCACTCTATCGCTTCGACTTCGTCGGGATTGATAACCGGCTCATCTTCGGTATAGCCGATATGAATAGGACAGTTCTCGTTTTCCATCACTCCGTCTTTGGTAAACTGATATCGGTATGGAGCCGCTTCCTCAATCCATACTGCTGTCATACCGAGTTCATCTTGGAGTCTTCTTTTTGCTGCTATGATATTTGGTTCATCTAGGCCTGGATGCCCACAACAACTATTTGACCAAGCAAGAGGCCACGTTTTTTTTACATGACTTCTCTGTTGGAGAAGAAGTTTTTTTTCTGAATTGAAGAGGAAAAGTGAGAATGCTCTGTGGAGTGGAGTGAATGCTCAGTGCACTTCGGATTTTGGCATTGTGCCGAGGATATTGTTCGCTTCATCCACGAGGACGACGAGTTCTGGCTGAGTCATAGATTGTAGAGTATTTATAATGCAGGGGATTATAGAATCTTGCTCCTTCAAATCAAATTTCAAACTTTTATTTGAGGAGTTTGTAGATTGTGTATATCAGCATTATGCCCAAGAGGCTCATACAGGTCCAGAAAATCCAGTGGTGTGAGTGTGCTTCTTTTTTCTCGAGAGATGCGACATGTTTTCGTGCATCTTCGAGGACTTCATCTGGTATGAGTATCCACATGAGTACTGGAATGACGAGGGCATCATCCGATATTCCCAAAAAGGGCATAAAGTCGGGAAGTATATCCACAGGGCTCACTATGTAGACGAGAGCGAGAAGTGCAATAGTGAGCTTTGTCACCAGTTCCGTACGTTCATCCATATAAGCACGAATGAGCGTGCGAAATTCGCTTTTTAGGCTGTGAATCTTTCGTATGTTTTTGAGAAAACCCATAATTTAGACAATTTCTTTTTCAATATTTCACTGTGCCAGTTGCGCGAGAGCTTCCATCGTTTTCCAGCTTCTTGTGGTTGCTGTGACGTCGAGTTTTTTCTCAAAAAACATGGTCGAAAATTTTGTCATACCATAGCCATCTGGGCAATAGAGGTATATAGTTTTTTCATCGATGACAAATTCATCACTCTGAAATTTCTCATCTCGTACGCTTGAGAGGGCTGATTCTTTTGGTGTCGGAGAGAGGAGAGTGACGTGGAGTTTTGTGATGTCTTTTTTCCCATCTGTATACGGGTTTTTTTTGATGATATTTTCGAGATCCTTTTCTGTGAGGATGAGGATTGGCACCTCAAATCCATAGTGATTTTTGATCAGATCGTGCATTTTTTCTTCTAATTTTTCTGTATTTTTTTCATTACTTCGAAAGACCACATTTCCGCTCTGTATGTAGGTCATTGTATTTTCAAAACCACTCTTCAGGAGGAGAGCCTTGAAGTCTTTCATATTGATCATTTTCTGACCACTGACGTTGATGCCTCGGAGGAGTGCTATGTAAGTATTCATAGTTGCATTGTATAAATTTTTATGAGAAAGCTATCTTGTCTTTTTTTGGCAATGGTAAAAAAGAACCCCCGTGAATAATTCATGGAGGTTCTTTTTTCTACTGTGAGTAATATAAATTACTGTTGGAGAATGTGTGCTGCGAAATCAAAGACTTCCTTGAGTTTTGCATCTTCACTGGCACGAGGTGCCGTGTTCATCTCTGAATCATTGTGGAGTACGTGTCGGATGTAGTCATAAAATACTGCAGCTTGCCACTGTGCTCCAAAATAATAGGCATTGTTGTAGCCTACACTATCGCCAACAACGGGGAAATTTTGATTCCAAAAATATGAATAGTCTCCTGTAAAACTATTATTTGGGAATGCTTTCAAAAATATAGCGAGAGTTTCTGAACGACTGATATTGTCGTAGGGGCGAGTTGTCCTGTAACCGCTTGAAACATTTGTCTGAGCATTGATAAAGCCATGATCAGCAGCAGTTTCGATGGTACGACATGCCCAATCTGCGTGGACACCAGTCATATCGACATCGCTGAAATCTCTACGACACGTCGTATTTTTTGTGATACCAGCCATAGCGAGTGCCATTCCCATGACATCGACGCGAGTGATATGAGCTTCGAGATTGTAGTTTGCAGGAGCAGTGCTCCAATCGCGGATAATATTTCGACCAGCGAGATAATTTGCATTATTTACATCAGCTGATGAATATGCGAGGACACTACTACCGATAGTTGCCACTCATAAAATTGCGAGGGCAGTGATTTTTTTAAACATAAAAAATTTGTTAGAGGAAATAATTCTGAGCCTGTTGGGGCTCTATCGTTATTTCGGCGCAACTTTGATTATGTGAGTGAGATAGATGGACATACGAATAATTATTTACGACCTATTTCCAAACTTCGATGATCACTTTCCTGCTCATATCGATGGTATTTGTGTTTTTATCCCAATCTGCACCAGCTTTTTGGAGTGTAGAAAAGCTATAGCTATAATTCAATCAGTTTCTCGTTCCTGGATCGTTGGTGATAAAATTTGATTCATTGTATCACTTGATAGTGAGGACGTGGTAGAGCGGTCCTGGAGTTTGAAAGTTTGGATTTCCGAGGAGTCGTCCTGCAGCAAAATAGATGATAACTTTGTTTTCTGTCAGAGCCGTTTTGAGATCTTTTTCTGTATAGTTCGTGACGATTTTTGTCTGGAGACCGTAGACATCACGTATCATCTGGGCTGTTTCAATTGCATTTGTATCCTTATGATAGCCGAACTGAGCATCTTCCCAGTTGACGAGTTTTGTAATTTCAGATTCGACAAATGTTGGGGCGAGATTTGTTTCTCTGTGATTGTTGAAATATGCATATGCCATAATCGCATTTGCTTCCTCACATGTATCTTGGTGGAGTTCATCCCAGTTGCCTGTTGGTGCCTGTGCTGTGAAGGGAACTACTATTGAATAGGCTCGTGGTAGATCAGAATACTTAATTTTATAATCCATGACTTTTTTTGCGAATCCAAAAACGTCCTTGCGTATAGCTGCATCACCTGCATGCGGATTTACTCGGAGTTGCGTGTCATCGTGAAGGATTTTTCTGATGTACTCATAAAATACTGATGCTTGCCACTCAGCACCAAAATTGTAAATATCCTTGTATCCTGTTGGACTATCATCGACTGGGAGACTTGAGCTCCAATAGTAGCTATAGCCAGCCCATCCTCCGTCGTTTGGAAATGTCTTGAGGAAAATAGCGATAGCCTCTGCACGTGAGACGCTGTCGTAGGGACGTATTTTGCCATTTATCGGGTGTGCATTGATAAAGTCATTGTCAGCTGCTGTCTCTACTGTGCGACAAACCCAGTCAATATCAGAATTTGGTACATCGGAGAAGTCTCCACGACAATGCTCGTTTCTCACAATGCCTGCCATAGCAAGTGCCATGCCCATGATCTCAGAACGAGCTATTTTGTTATTGAACTGATAATTTGCAGGAGTTCCGCTCTGGTCTTGTATGATGGATTCACTCGCGAGATAATTCGCATCTGCGATGTCGGATGCTGTGTAGGCAAATCAAGTGCTACTTATACAGAGCATTGAGAGAGTGGTAATGGCTGTTATCTTTTTAAACATAAAAAATTGGTTAGAGGAAATAATTCTGAGCCAAGGCTTTTCGCTATTTCGGTGCAACTTTGATTATGTGGGTAAGATAGATGGACATATTTGAGATTGCATTCATTATAAAACTTAGTTATTAATGTACTAAAGATAGTATGTTTACTTTTACGATAAAAAATAATTTGTGTCAAATAATACCGCAGGCGCCCAATGGAAGGCATAGGGAAGTGTAGTCCTGTGAAAAAATATGTATCGTCTTTGTTAAGACTCTCGGCTTGTTGATGGGGAGAGTTGAGTTGTACTCAGTTC
>CAZLKD010000028.1:0-10075 GCA_964560015.1 uncultured Candidatus Peribacteria bacterium | reverse complement strand
CATTCATGACTGATAACATCGACGATGTCATATTTCAAGCCTGCCTCATCGAGGAGAGAAAGAAGGCGGATACAAAATTGACAAGATGGTTTTATGTAGATTTTCATAGCAACATAATAGGAATTATTTGTAAAATACCAGAAATTGACTTTTATATATAATAATTAATATAAATAGTATGAGTACGCATGTTTTGCCAGAATCTGCATATATTATCCAGGAAGGAGTAACAAAAGGACTATTAGATATACATCAATTGAAATTAATTAAAATACTCGAACTTGGTTGTTGAAGTCCATTCTACGGCTGAGATTTCTCGCCACATACATGCCGAAGTATGCATCACTTGGGCTATGATATTACATGAATTGACCTACTAGAACAATTTTCTGAAGAATTCCCGAGCATAAAATTAGATATATCGGATCCAAAAAGACTATTAGAATTAGGTCGCTCAAGGTTTGGTTTAGTTTTTGATAACAACTTTACATGAGACAACAGTTGCCCTTATCTTAAGAGAAAAATAAAAGAAGTTCATTGAAGCTGGTGAGATTTTCTAGAAAGCTTAAATCAAACTATTGGAGAGATATTAATGCCAGGATGAGTATATATACGGTGAGGTTACCGCTCGGAATTTTTCATAAAAAAAGACTGAGAACTTCAAAACATAAAAAATATATAAATGAAAGCCATTATCCTCGAAAACATCCGTTCGCTCAATAATGTCGGTGCAATATTCCGCACTGCAGATGGCGCTGGGTTTGATCGTGTTGTCTGCATCGGGTACACGCCGACACCCCCTCGCAAAGAGATAACAAAAACTGCTCTTGGTGCAGAAAGCTGGGTTCCCTGGGAATATTATGAAAAAATCGAAGATGCTATTGATGTCTATCGTGAAAAATGATGTACCATCATTGCCTTAGAAAAAAATGAAAGAAGTGCCCCAATTTGAACCATCAATGATAAACTATCAACAATAAACGTAGGATTGATAGTAGGCAATGAGCTCGAGTGAGTCAGCGAAATAGCACAGAAAATGGCAGACCACATCTGTCACCTCCCCATGCTCGGTAAAAAAGAGTCTCTCAATGTGGCTGTTGCCGCAGGAATCGGAATGTACAGTGTTATCGGTGAATAATCTCTTGCAAAAAAACAGAGGATTGATAATCTCATAGGCCTATGCCTGCTAAAATATACGTTGTACCCACTGAAACCTGTATCGGTATAGGATGCAGACTCGATGATCAAGAATGATACGAGCTCCTCTACCAACTCAAGTGACGCGATAAGAAAAAACCTCTCGCCATACTCGTGCCTACCTGGGATGATCTCCTCTACGAGTCATTACTCACACCATCTCAAGTTAATTTTTTACGTACATACAAATTCCCATTTACCATTGTTTGTGGTATACGAGATGATTTTCGCGATGAATATCCTCTACTCGATGAATACAATTACAAGACCGTGTGATTTCGGGTCGGTGAAGCTTGTTTAGAGCCTGAAACTATGGCGTATGTGCGTGCTCCCATTTTTCTTTCTTCAGCAAATAAATCAGGTGAAGAAGAATGCCATACGATTGATGAAGTCAATGATGTTTTTCGTGACAATATCGATGTCTTGAAGATACTTCCAGGGAAGGCTGGTCATCAGCCATCGAGCAATGTCATCCAATTCGTATGAACTACCAACGATCTCAAATACATCAGAAAAAATTATCCACTCAGATAAAAATAGGCATAGGAGTGGCCATCGCATTACTCTTTGTGTATTTCTGGATTTCCTGGGCAGGTGGCTCCCCTCTCAACCTGGGCAAAAGTCTCGTCGTACCAAAAGGTACAAGCATAAATAACCTCGACACACTCCTGCATGCAAAAGTGGGCCACACTCGATATAAATTATGGAAGATGTTTTTTGCTCCAAGCATAGAACTCAAATCAGGCATATTTGCTGTTCCGGAAGGTACAAATACCCTCGAAGAAGCTTTTCAGATGCTCAAAAGTCCCACGCCAACGGAAGAGGAAATCACTCTTTTACCAGGCTGGCACAAGGGAGAGATAAGCGAAGCATTTAAAAAACATAATATCGAGTGAGACCTGCTGACAGAAGAAAAAAACATCATCACAACCCTTTCTGGGAAATATCCATTCATAGCAGGCAAAACATCTCTAGAGGGGTTTCTCATGCCAGACACATATCGTATAGCTGGTGGTACAGATGTCACAACAATGGTGTCAAAAATGCTCGATAATTTTAATAAAAAAATCTATACACCTTTTCTCACCAGCGGAAAACCAATAGATGCTTTTTATGACGTTCTGACCCTTGCCTCTATCGTTGGAGAGGAAGAAAAAAGCTCAACCCAACTTCCAATTGTTGCCGATATACTCAAAAAACGTCTCAGACAAGGATGGCAGATAGGAGCAGACATCACTGTTTGTTATGCAGAACTGATACCTGGTAGTGAGTGCCAAAAATATGTAAACAACTATTACAGCCTGTCCCCTGAAGCTCGTGCAGCAAAAAATAATCCCTACGATACCAGAAGCAAAATGGGCTTACCACCCACCCCAATAGCGAGCATGACAACAGAGGCGTTTATAGCAACGCTCAATGCAACAGCAGAAACTCCAGCTATGTACTACCTTCATGACTCAAATGGAGTTATTCATACCGCTGTGACTGGTGCAGAACATACACAAAATAAAGCAACATATCTCCGCTAGGCCGTCATTCCAGTTCATCCTTCGTAGAATTAAGAGTTTCATTCAGAATGCTTCGGAGAACGGGCCAAGCGAGGAAAGCGAGCGCGAGGTGGAATCTCAGTAATAATTAATGGATTATGAATAAAAATGAGATTCGAAAAATCGTGAAAGAGAGAATAACACTCATGTCTGAAGAAAATAAACAAGAAGAGAACATCATCGTCTGTAGAAAGTTAGAAGAAATACTTGAGGGAAAAGATTTCCAAACGCTAATAACCTATCATTCTTTCGATGACGAAGTGGATGTCTCAGAAGTGAGTAATTGGTGTACAGAAAGATGAAAAAAAGTCATAACTATTCCACAAAGCCTTGAAGCTTTTGATGCCCCAAATAATGGCATCATCATCGTCCCCGGAAGAGCATTTACAGAAAATGGAAAAAGAATAGGTCGATGAAGTGGCTTCTACGATACACTCCTCACAAAAAACCCCTCACTCTGAACTATCGGGGTATGTTTTAGTACGCAGATATTTGCAGATCTCCCTGAAGATACATGGGACAAACGAGTTGATATGGTTGTATTTGCTGGAAATACACTAGAATAAATCCATGAATTTTTGGCAGAAAACAAAACGATTTTTTGAACCATGTCGTGCTTTCCCGTTCGTCAGTTTCATGCGTATTTTTACAACCATGAACACCGTGTGTTTTACTTTGTTACTGACGTATTTTTTAAAGGAAATTGTTCACAGCATCGAAACGTGAAATAGAGAACAATTCATCCATATACTTTATTGGTCAAGCACCATCATGGTTGTATTTCAGATTGTGGGATTTATTTTTCGTAATTATTATTGGGTAGAACAAAAATTTGCATGGGACCAGTACACCTACAGAAAATACCTCAAAAAATTTGTACGCCTAGATCAGGAAAAAACAGAGAGCCTCGGAACTGGTCGCATCGTGAGTATTCTCCAAAAATGAGTTGACGAACTCACCCTGTCTCTCATGGGCGTCATAGCCCAAAGTACGAGGATTTTTGTGGTACTTGTCTTTGGCTTTTTTTTCACAAGGTGAATACCCCTCAAACTCGTACTCTGAGGAATTGCGATTATAGTAATAATATTTGGAATCATTGTGTACCTCAACAAGTACACTACTTTTTACAGAAAACAACGTAAAGAAAATAACGTGAATACAGTGGGTATATTGGCAAAAATCATCATGTCAAAGTTTGAAATATTACAGAATAATTCGGTAACTCAGGAATTAAACAAAATGGATATGTTTTCAAACCATTCTTGGTGACTCGCGAGAAAACAAAATTTTTGGTGAGCAATCCTCTTTCAGGGGCCAAAATTTCTCCTTTCATTCATTATTGTATCCTGTTATTATTATCTAGGAATGAGAGTTTTTGGAAACACATACAACCTCAGTGATATGATCGGGATACTCACAGTTTTAGCCCTCTTTGAGGTGACACTGAGAGATAGCATCGAGTATTATGAGGGCTTCACGGAATCATTTGTGCATATAGAAAAACTCTGGAATTTTATCGACACCACACCAGAAATAGAGTGATACGACACAGGTAAGAAATTTGAATTCAAAAGATGAGACTATGAAATAAAAAAACTCTTTTTCTCTTACCATGGGCAATCGGATGTTTTGAAAAACTTTTCTGTAACAATTACCGGATGAAAAAAGACAGCACTCGTCGGCAGGTCTGGTGGAGGAAAAACAACGATAATGAAACTCCTCGCTGGCTATATGAGGCCAACTTCATGAAAACTCCTCATAGACGAACAAGATATAACTTCTATTCGACTCGATAGCTATTACCCGCATATCGGCTATCTCACTCAAGAGCCGTCGGTCTTTGACGGAACTATAGAAGAAAATCTCCTCTATGGCGCCAGGAAGAAGCCTACAAAAAAAGAAATCGAAAAGGCTATTGAGCTCGCCGAATGCCAATTCATATATGACCTTGAAAATGGATTGCAAACGGAAATTTGAGAGCGATGAATCCGTCTCAGTGGATGACAAAAACAACGTCTCGCCATTGCAAAGATATTTCTGAAAAATCCAGAAATCATCCTCCTCGACGAACCGACTGCTGCGCTTGATAGCTATAGTGAACAAAAGGTGGCAAGAGCCTTTGAACATCTCTTTGAGGGCCGTACCGTTATCGTCATAGCACACAGACTCCAGACGGTTAAATCAGCCGATGACATCATCGTCCTCGAACAAGGAAAAATCGTAGAACGAGGCACACATACAGAACTCCTCAAAATAGGAAAAAAATATGCCGGCATGGTAGATTTGCAAAGCGGCGTCGTCAAAGAAGATGAAGAACTCGAATCTAACGAAAAATAAATTATGACCTGGCTCACGATCACTCTCGAATGTTGCTCATTTGTATTAGCACTTTGGCAGAGTCATTTACTGGCACATAAAAACAAACAAGCCTGGCTCGTTTATTTTATTTTCTCCATTGTTACGACCTATCTTTTTTATCTTAAATCCTCATACATCACCGTCATAAATCAGATCTTTCTCGGAATTACGGCGCTCTACCCTTGGCTCTACTGGCACAAGATAAATCCTAAAATGCAAAAACTCATTAGCCATCTCGGCTGGGTATGTCTCACAGGAAGTCTTTTTTTATTTCGCTTCCACGATCTCTGAGATTGGTTTGAGGTCGGATCGTGGTTTTGTATTTATATGAAAAATAATCTCACACGAATAGAAAATGCGACAGGGTGGATTTATATGATTGCACAAAAGATAATAACAGTTATATTCAATATGCTCCGCATGAACTATATTCTCGCTCTGAGAAACTTTATACAACTCTGACAAGCTTTTTATGGCTACAGAAAATGGAAAATAAAATAAATATGCCCCTCCTCTCTTCTCATCTCCTCCTCAAATCCTTCCCAGACTACGAACTCCTCGATTCTGGTGATGGTATGAAATTTGAACGCTATGGAACCTTCACCATAGCCCGCCCAGAATCTCAAGCACTATGGAGTCGAAAACAGGAAAATTGGAATTGGGATGCTTTTTTTGATAAAAGTGGTGGTGGGCAAGGCAAGTGGATGAAGATACCGGATAATGTGCGTGAATGGGAAATGTCCTACGGAGATCTCTCTTGGCAGTGCCGATGGTCACCTTATCGCCATGTTGGAGTATTTCCTGAGCAGGCGATGCACTGGGATTGGACACGAGAAGTTATCAGAAAGTCTGGAAGAAAAGAACCAAAAGTTCTCAACCTCTTTGCCTATACAGGAATTGCGTCAATCGCCTGCGCAAAAGAAGGTGCAAAAGTAACACATGTTGACGGGTCAAAACCAACAATTGGTTGGGCACAAAAAAATATGGAACTTTCTGGTTTACCACAGGATTCAATCCGATGGATACTCGAAGATGTCGTCAAATTTGTTGAGCGAGAAGTGCGACGATGAAACACCTACGATGGTTTTATCATGGATCCCCCAGTTTTTGGACATGGAGCCAATGGTGAAAAATGGGAATTTGATATTTCATTCCCTCTCCTGCTCGAGAGTATAAAAAAAATCATCTCGCCAGAACCACTTTTTTTCCTCGTAAATACCTATGCATCGAGCATTTTCTCGACGACGCTCGCAAATATTTTAGCTGATATCCTTCCCGCAGGCACAATAGAGCACGGAGAGCTCGGAATAGAGGAAACAAAAGGCGAGAGAAGTATCACAACCGGAGTATACGCTCGCTGGAAAATATAATTAGACCTGTCGGAAAGCTATATCCGATTCTTTTTGAACGAGCTGAGTAAAAGATTCCATAATACGAGCCTGCTCGGCAAGCTTATCCCGTACATGAACGAGTACACGTATACGGAGCATGATTCATCGTGGCTCGACCATAACATGGATCTGTGGCTTGAGATCATCATCCGAATAACCAAATGTATTTTTAAAAACTAAGATTTCCTTACGAAACTGGTAATACAGGGATAAATCCTTTTTATACACCACTTTCATGAGTATCTCCTTTGCCTTTTCTGTATTACTCGTATGAGTCATGAGAAATTCGAGGGACATAAGTGAAAAATCCGAACCACGAGACCAATTCTTCACATTTTTTTCAAAAATAGTTTTATTGGGGAAAGATATGATTTTTCCTGTAAAGCCCTGGATTCCATACTCTTCTATGTTGGTCAAAAGTGGCGTAATGTGGTATACCCTCCCTTGGGTACCCTCAAATTCTATGAAGTCTCCTTCTTGGTATCATGAATTGGAACCAACCGCAAACCAACCTATAAAAGAATAGATGACATCTCGAAGAGCTAAACCAACCGCTGTACCGAGAATGGCTACAAAAGGAAGAAATGAGAGGAGCTCAGCAGCAAAGAGTACTAGAAAAACTCCCACGAAGAGAATATTAAATACCCATCGGTGCACTAAACGAATTGCCTCTTGGTGAGATTTTGAAAATCATCGTCCAAATTTTTTGAACATACGAAGCGACACAATTTTTGCACAATAAATAGCGAAAAATATCAGTACGTACGTCAAAGCTTGTTTCGATGTCTGGATGATTTGATCATGTCGAACCTGCTGAAGACGATTGATCTCTGATGCGATAGAATCGAGCTCAAGTTGCTGAGCTGCTCATGTTTCTTTCTTCTTTTTTTCTGAATCAGCAATGGCGACATCGTATTCTCTGAGAGTATTATCTGCTAGATGCTTCATTGTAGGGAAATCCTTTTGTAGGTCAGCAAACGGAGTATCTGGAGAAAGTGGACCAAAGCTGAGAGCACGAGAGAGACTAAGCATCTTTTGAGATATGTCACTCTGTTTTGCCTCGAGTTCTATTGAGAGATTCTTGAGTTGTGAAGATTCATCCACGGTGAGATCAGTACGAGCACTGAGCTGTATCTTGTTGATACTCAGTTGAGACCAGTCCTGGAGAAGACTTTCTATATCAGAGACGATTTTTGCTAGCGTGGTCTTTTTTTTGACAATATCATGTACTTCAGGCTTTTCGAGTTTGAGAGAGGAGAGGATTTCTGTTCTTCGTGCTTCGAGTTTTTTTATGTGATCACCTGTCGATATAAAACTGGAATTTCCAGAGAGGCTCGTGTCAGAAGAATCTGTCCCCACTGTAATTCCTCAGACACTCACAGAGGCAAATGCTCCAGAGAAAGTTAGAAAAAGAAAGGCGAGAAGATAACGACGCATATTATTTTGTATAATCAACTATGAATATAGCACCACGAATCATTGGTAACCTATTTTTATCAAAAATAATAGGAAAAATAGGATCACACGATTGAAATCAAGTTACTCGGGAAATAACAGGACAAATTGCTGTTTTTTTATCGCACAACGGCACGATGGTAGCAATCATTTTTCACGTTGCTACTTGTTCAGACAAACATGCATTATCAATCACTGATGCTGTCGATGCCGTCAATGTAGGGCATCAACTCGCCGATCGTGAGTAGACACGAGGACATACATCTTTTTCATCAGAAACACCATCTGCATCAGTATCTGTGAGGGCAAAAGTCATTCCACAAAAGAGACAAAGTATGAGAAAGATTTTTTTCATACACTCATCGTAGCACAAAACTGCATCAAAAACAAGCTTTGGAGGTACCAAAAATTGCATTTTTCATCTTTTTGCTAAGATACAAGCATGTCCATCAGGAATTTCTGAATCATCGCCCATATCGATCACGGCAAGTCTACGCTTGCAGATAGGATGCTCGAACTCACTGGAACCAAAGAAAAACGTGAAATGAAAAACAGTCAAATGCTGGATACTATGGAAATAGAGCAAGAACGTGGAATCACTATCAAGCTCACACCGGTGCGTATGGCCTGGAAAGGTCATGAGATAAACCTCATTGATACGCCAGGGCATGTAGATTTCCAGTATGAAGTCAGTCGAAGTCTCGCTTCAGTTGAAGGAGTCGTCCTCGTCGTCGATGCGACACAAGGCATCGAAGCACAAACGCTCTCAAATCTCTACATGGCCATCGAACACAATCTCGTGATTATACCCGTCCTCAATAAAATCGACCTTCCGAGTGCAGATATTCCTCGTGTGACTCGAGAAATCGTCTCACTCATCGGATGTGACGAAACAGATATCATCCCCGTCTCAGCGAAAGTAGGTACCAATGTCGAGAAAGTCCTCGATGCTATCGTGGAGCGCATACCAGAGCCTCGATCAGTCGCAGCAGGTGGAAAAATCATTGCCAATAATGCAGAAGGGAAAATCCCCGATTCAGTCAAGCTCGGACTTATTTTTGACTCTCAATACGATTCATACCGTGGTGTCGTCATCTATATCAAGCTCTTCTCTGGGGAGATAAAACGTGGTGACAAAATCACTCTCATGAGTACCGATACAGTCGTCGATATCCTCGAGGTTGGTTGTTTCAAGCCAGAATATCATCCCCTCCCCTCTCTGAAGGCCTGAGAAATCGGTTACATAGTCACAGGAATTAAGACACTTCAAGAGGCACGAGTCGGAGATACTATTTTTGCTGGAACAGAACAATATAAGCACCCAATTCCAGGATTTCAGAAAGTCACTCCTTATGTATTCGCTGGTGTCTATCCCGTCGATACCGAAGACTACAACCAACTCAAAACTGATATCGAAAAACTCAAGATGTCAGATAGTTCTCTCACAAACGAACACGAAGTCTCCCCTGCTCTCGGTCATGGCTTCCGTTGCGGATTTTTGGGACTGCTCCATATGGAAATAGTGAAGGAAAGACTGGACCGAGAATTCGACCTCGATGTCATCCTCACAAGTCCTCAAGTCACCTATCAAGTCATGATGCCCGGCGACCATTCTCACGATTTCAAAAATACCCCACTCAAACTCGAGAAACTCTGAGATAAAACCTACACTCGTCTCTGGATCAGAAATCCTGAAAATCTCCCCGAACCAGGCACCTATGAATGGATGGAAGAGCCAATAGTGAAGCTCGAAATCATCACTCGTTCAGATATGGTCGGAGAGATGATGAAACTCGCTCAAGAACACCGAGGGATTTACAAAAATCAAACCTACATCGATGAAACACGCTCGATTTTGACCTATGAAATCCCCATGGCCGAAATCATCACGGATTTCTATGATGATCTCAAATCTCGCTCTTCTGGCTACGCGAGTATGAGCTATGAACAACTGAATTATAAGCGTGATGACCTCGTAAAGATAGATATCCTCGTCAATAACGAACGTATCTCTGCATTCTCAACAATCGCTCACCGAAGCAAAGCTTACCAAGTAGGGCTAGAACTCTGTGGAAAACTCAAAGAAGCCATCCCAAAGCAACTCTTCTCTATCCCGATTCAAGCAGC
>CAZLKD010000027.1:0-10350 GCA_964560015.1 uncultured Candidatus Peribacteria bacterium | reverse complement strand
TGCCATCCAACAACTATTCAGATGATCGCAATGAACGTGTCATTGCTCGCAAGAACAACGCAAAGAAAGAACTCCTCGGGAACTATAAGCTCCCGAAGACCACTCGATATGTCTCCTGTATTGACCTCCACGATAGCAAAACTCGTGATTTTGTCATTCAGGGGCTCGCTGATCTCGGTGTAGCAGTCTTTATTACTGGCAAAACGGCGAGCAAAAGTCCTCTTATCAAGAGTGTCCATGATTTTGATCATGAATTTCTCGAAGGATGCGATTTTCTCGTTTCTGATAGTCATACAAGCCCAGCTCGTATCACTGCATGTATCCTCGCTGGTATCATCCCTGTTGTTCCAAAAAACACCCCATTTAAAGGGATGTTTTCACAATTTGATCCTATGCAATTCACTGGTAATAGTTTCGTCTATGATGGTGGCCAATATCAGATTTTTGCGTCAGTTGTAGCACTTCTCGAAAATATGAAGTTCCCTGCTGATCGCGAAATCCTCCTGAAAAATGTCGTAAAAACACTGTAATCATAATACCAATACGAGAGGTCTCAAACGTTTTGCGTTATGGGACCTTTTTTATATGATACGCTGCATATGAAAAGTTCCCGACTTATAATTTTTGGAGTCCTCATTCTCGACGTCATCAGCATCGGTATTATGATTCCCGCATTTGATATCATGCGGACGTTTTACCACCTCTCGGATTGGACAGGTAATATCCTTGGCCATAGCATGACATTGACCCCGGGCACGATGATCAGTCTCGGTATCGCTATATACTCTCTCTGTGCTTTCTTTAGTGCTCCTATTCTCGGACGACTCTCTGATAAATACGGACGAAAGAAACCTCTCATTCTCTGCGTGATCGGCACATGTCTCTCCTATCTCGTTCTCCTCGTCACACAGAACTACTGGTGGTATATCGCATCACGTATCGTCAATGGTCTCACTGGCGGAAACATCAGCATCATACAGGCTATCCTCGCAGATATATCACCGACTGCTGAAGAACGCAATAAAAACTTTGGGCTCCTTTGAGCGATTTTTGGTGTTGGTTTTATCATTGGGCCCCTCCTTGGAACTATCTTTATGAAGCTGGCGAATATCGAAACTATCTTTATCTTCTGAGCTGTCTTTTCTCTCGTTGAAGTCATTGCTATTGCTCTTCAATACCGAGAAACCCATACTCCCGACAAAACAGTGAAAATATCCCTGAACCTCGCAGCACCTTTTATCCGGTATTTTAGCATGAAGCAAATATCGAAATACCTCTGGTCGTATCTCATTCTCAATACTGGCATCTTTCTCTTTCAGGCAGTGATGACACTCGCAATCAGTCAATACTTCGGTGTTCCCGGTGAAAATATAGGCTATTATTTGGCCGTCCAGGGGCTTCTTATAGCGTTTAATCAGGGCTATCTCTTTTCGAGATTTTGGACAAAAAAATTCACCCCCTACGCGAGTATCATCGGTCTCCATATTGTCGGTATGATTGTCTTTATTATGATGGGTTTTGTAACAAATTGGACCGTATTTGTCATCCTCTGGCTCGGCATCTCTCCACTCTCATCACTGATTGGAGCATTTTATACCACGGAAATCATCGCTCATACAGACAAAAAAGAAGCAGGCGGAATCAATGGGATCCTCGGCTCTATCGGTTCCATTACGATGATCGTCGGACCCCTTATTGGTGGTTTCCTCCTTTCAACCAGTATTCGCACATTCCTTGGCACGGCCTTTTTTATAGGCATCAGCCTGATTATCATGCTTTCTCAAACCAAAAAACTATAAATTATGCGTCTCTGGAAGAAAAAATCTGAAAAACAATCTCTCTGGAAAATATCTACAAAGGTGACACAAACCCGAGAAGATGTCCTCATAAAAACACGGAAAAATAAAAAACCATGGATATATTCTGTACTCTCCGTATTGCGCTGGTTCCGAAACTATTTTAAAACGGTAGGATGGGTGTTTCTCGGTTGACTCCTCATGGTGGGCATTTTTGTGATCTCGGCAACACCTTTTTTTGCGCTTAAACCTGATAAAATACAGATTGTGCTCAAGCCTGAGCCAGTCTTTGATTCGCAGGCTATTATGTCAATTTTGCAGGATTTTTCAGGCAAAAATATCTTTTCCATAACAACAAATGAGGTATTTGCCTCCCTCTCAAACAATATCCGCCACATTGCTTCTGTCGAAAAGACATTGCTTATTCCCGATGGCATGAAAATAACAATTACATCATTTCCTGCTTCTTATAGAGCTTTTATAGGAGAAGAGAAGTTTCTCCTTACAGAAAATGGGCAGCTCATTCCTGATATCCCCGAGGTCGAAGTGCCAGCACTCCAGGTGTACCACCTTGTTCAGGATCCAAATGTGTGAAAAATAACACCCATCATGGATGAAGACATGTATGGCATCAGACTCATACTCAATGCATGGAAAAAAAATCTCCCCGATACGTCCATCAGTGAGCTACGTTTCTACGAACAAGAAAAAGAGCTCCATATCGTCGTAGGCAAAACCCACACTATTTTTTCTCTTGAAAATGGTCCTGGACAGGTGTCCCTTCTTGCAGGACTTATCGCGCAAGGGAAAGTCGTCCTCTCTCATCTGACCTATGGAGACCTCCGTGTACCAAATAGGATCTATACGTGTGCAACCAGTGAAAATGCCTGTGTCAACAATCTCAAAAATATTTACGGAGACTAGACTACCCCGGAGATAATATACCGCAGAGCCGTAAATACTTCAGAGAGGGCATCCGATCGTATAACAACTTTTGTGACATCCCAGATTTTTGATGGGATCGCGCTCTGCTCGTACGAACTATTGCGGAATATCTCTCCAAAAACATATGTATGGAGAAAATCATATTTTCGTTGCAAAGATGTGTTTTTCTGTGCTCGCTCTTGAAATACTTTGTTATGAAAAACATACATAGCAAACGATTCTGCGAAATCTTCATACTGGTTAGAAGCAGCATATCCGGAAACAAATGCAGATGATGAAACTCCTGATTTTATGACAGTTGTATCAGACCATGATAGGGCATAAAAAAGTTTTGATGGATCAGCCATGAGTCATGAAGAACGTAAAACATAGATATCCACGATGTGACCGAGCTCATGGACGAGGACTTTTGCAACTTCAGAGAGTGATCGAACCTTTCCCGAGAGAATCACAGACTCATTGCTCATCTGACCACGTGGACTCGTCCTATCTCTATCGACAATAATGGGAAAGTGCCATAAAGTTGATCGAAAATAGTTACCAGCAATAACAGTATTAATAGTCTCTGGATATCCTTCTGGCATTGGTAGATTTTCCGGTTTTACCTGCAATTCTATAGGGCTCTGAAAAACTGTGGGCGTTTTTGCTGAATCAATTTCTTTTGCTGTGGTCACTTCCTGCATCTGTACAACACGGACACGTATCTTTGCAGCTTTCTCGGGAGCAACAGCCTGGAGAGCCTCCTGTATATCGCTATTTTTTGCAGAAAAGAAGACTTCTGGGCTTGCCTGTTTCTGATTATTTCAAGAAAATATGCCCGTATTTTTCCCCACATCTGTACTATATATTGTAGCATTTGTGAGCCGTTCGTGCTGCTCTTCACTCGGGTTAAACCATCTGAGAGTGCCCATATATGCCTCAAAAGATCATACTACCAAAAGTACCCCAAAGAATACAAGAAAAAATATCAGGAAAAATGACTTACTTGAGGATTTCATAGATGATATTGATGATACCATTGACGATGATGGTTGCAGCAAGCATGATGAGGAAACCAAAAAGCACTGAAAGTATTTTAGACTTGGCAGATTCCTTTGCCTCAGCACTCACTGGCAGAACCATAATCAATCCGATCCATACCAGGACACCGATAGCTATGATACTCGTCACAATCTGTATACGCCTCACGATAGTCCCTGTAAAGATACGGAAATCCGATTTTGACTTACTGACATCGAGATTCACACTTGATTTTGTCTGTATACCAATAGATGGAACACAATTTTTGAATTCCAATTTTGGATTACCACCTGCAAAAGTACAGTTATCCGCAAAACAAAACATCTGCGATAGAGTCAGTATGCCAAAAACAAAAAATGAAGCGATATATTTCATAGATTTAGAGACGGATATGAATGATAAAATTGACCAAAAAATAGGCAAATGGCATCAGGGCAAGGCCAATAACTACATAGGCAAGAGCTTTGAGACTTGTTGACATCTCCTCCATACTTCCTGGAGCCCAGAGGAGTTTTGCTCCGATGATGATGATGTAGACAACAGCTATGATACCTATGAACACAAAGATCCAGAACTGAATTTCCTTTGCTATTTGCGCATAATTAATCGTTTTACTGACCGATTGGACGTTTGGTATGACCTCTGCGACACCACTTGTGATAGTATTTTGGAGGTTTTGTGCAGCATAAGCACTGCCCCCTACAAGCCCAGAGATAAGTAAAAATGATATAATAAATCGTTTCATAGTTTAGATAGCAAGTGAATTAGGTATGAGATCTATCATGGCGATTACTGCCCAGGCAGTAAAAGCGATAATAACACCAACAAAAATGGCTATCATATATTTTTTGGCTGATTCTGTCTTCTCTTCATCACCACTCGACATGATATACATGATACCTACGATACATATACCGAGTACTGCTGCTATAGCTGTGATATCCTGGAGCATCGTGACCGTCGTAGAAAAAAATCTCTTGAGACCATCCTCTCCTGATCATGATTTGATGCTTGTGCCCGGCAATCCGTAGGTACCATCGAGGACTTTTTTGAGGTCTGCAAAGGTACCAGCAGTATAGGCAAGAATTAGATATCCAATATATTTCATAGAGTAACGATAATAACATAAGCAAAGAGCCCTATGAGCATACCCACGAGAGCATCTTTGATGATTCACTTTCATTTTTCCGTCTGTTCAGAGCTGGCACCGCCCAGAACCATGTAAAAACCACCGAGAACAACCATCAGCGTCGCACCAATAGCCATGAGTGTCGTCAAAAGCGGAACCATGCCTGTAGCATAGCCTATGACATTATCCACACCCTTGTCTGTTGGCAACTTGCTCTGTGTCGGAAAAATAGTGTTGGGATTGAACGTATAACTCGTACTCCCTATGTTACCAGTGAAAGCTGATACAATACGGGAAAAGAGCGTAGAACCGAGAAAGAAAAAGAAGAAGCGTTTCATAGTCCCTCTCATCTTGCCACAGTTTCCTATAAATTGCAAAAAAGATTGCAAAAAAAACACTTTTTATTAGACTCACGGGGTATTTTTAAATTCATCTATGGCAGTATTGATACTGATTTCCGCTATTTTACTCATCGTCATGGTACTTCTCCAGGTACGGGATGGGGGTCTCAATGTCACTCTCACAGGCACTCTGCAGGCTCCTATCGAAAAGAGAGGTCCAGCAAAGACACTTCATATCGGCACTATCATCGTTGGTTGCGTGTTTGTGGGCGCTTGTATAGCGTCATTTTTACTCTCGTAATCGTTCTTTATTGAACTCATACACTATGAGTGTTTATTCTGAAATAAAAAAATATCTCCTCTATCTCGTGGGATTTTTCTGCGTTCTTCTCTCAGCACATATCGTCGTGCTCTACCTCTACAATGACGCTACTACATTTCCTCTCAAGGGCGGTACGCTCAATATCGGTATTGTGAGCAAAAAGCCCGCTCTCGATATCCTCGCTGCAGATACAAAATTAGATAATAACTCAAACGATACAGCTCTGCACTTCCTCTATAGAAGCCTCTTGCGCTACTCCGTTCGGGAGAAAAAAATCGTGGGAGATCTCACAACTTGTGGTCTCGATACTTTCCCCACTATCAGATGTACCATAGGACAAGATGCTCTCTGGAGTGATGGTACGGCCGTGGGCGTCGATGATATCATCAGTACTTATGCATTTTTCAAGGATAACGCTCGCAATGAGACGACCAAATCTCGTCTCGCTCTCCTCGATGTGTTTGAAGACAAGGGCGACGCAGTATTTCGATTCAAAACAAACGATGCAACCGTCATTGATACGCTCTTTCTCCCTATTTTGAACAAAAAAAATATAGCCCACTTTGATACAAATGGCATGGAGACATCTCTCTTCAGTGGTCCCTACGTATTTGATAGCATAGATGCTGACAAGTGAACATTTCTCTTCAAGCAAAATCCTTACTTCAAAAATGCTGACATGACGCAGTATTTTGACCAGATTCGTTTTGGTTTTTGAGAAACACGACAAGCCCTCGATGACACTATCGATGCAGATATAATTCTCTCTGACAATGACGCAGACAAAAAAAATGCAGCCTATGTACGTCCTCTCATCTACGGCATATTCCTGAACTCCGCACAAGTGCCAAATACCCTCCGTACGGCAATTTTCAACGATATATTTTCTTCTCTCGATGTTACCGGTATTGATGAAAAAAAATTCAAAAAAGAGGAAAATGTATTTTTCTGAGAAGTACCGACGAGCCCCCGAAAAGCCATTGAAGGCCTCTTCCCAAAAGCAGCCAATAACCTCGGATACTTTTTCGGTGGTTCCACGCCTCCGCCCGCTCCGGTAAAAGTAGAATCTGCCAATGCAGAAAAACCACTCACCTATATCAATCGTCCATGAAAGGTAACTCCCCTATTCGTATCATCGGAAACAGTCGAGATAGGCGGAAGTGTACCACGAGGAACCACACGAGTAGTTATCAACGATTACGGCCTACAGAGCTTTGTACCAAGTAGGAAACAATTCCTCTACAATGCGAGAAAGGACTACAAAAATCTCGTTGATGGTATCAATACCTACAAGGTTATCTTTTTTAATGGTAAAAAAATACTCGCCCAGGAGTCCGTCGTCATCTACTACAATGCCAACACAAAAGAATTAGCATTGCTCAAAGACGACTGGAAAAAGGCAAACGAACCACAAAAACCAACGGAGCCAGTGACTCCTCCTCCCAGCAATCTCGATACCCATAAACTGTACAAAGATGGCAAAGAGCTCACCATGACGATAGTCATCCAAAATGAAATCCCCTTTTTCCCGCAAATCGCTGAACAAATACAGGAAAAGTTGACAGCACTTGGTGTCACAACCCATATTGTTGCGCTCCCTATTTCGGAGATAAAAAAAAGTCTTCAAAATCCAGAATTTTCATACGACATCGTTTTGACTGGTATTAACCTCGGACTTTTCCATTACAATATCTTACCGTTCTTTCATTCTGGACAGGTAAAATGAGGTTACAATATTTCCAGAACGAGAAATTCGACACTGGATAGCATCATGGAGAGAATGACCGAACAGCTCTACTTTGGTTCACCAGATAAGCTCAGAAATTATGAAAATAATGCAGAAAAAATACTTGAACAGGAGGCAGTATTTTATCCTCTTGTATCACCATACGAATATATAATAGCAAAAGATACAGTTCTCTGACTCTCTGTGCCAGAGTTTATCCCTGGTCGTGAATTGCTCGTGGAAATCCTCTCAAAGAGCTATTTCAAGCAAGGATACAAGAGATCTGAAGAACAAAAAACATTCCCTGGTTTCTTTGTTTGGCTCAAAAATGAACTCTTCTCCCATCTATAAACATCTCGTCCACGCATGGCAGATAACGCTGAATGGACAGAAAATTCGTCGCTTCAACTTCTACGGGTCAGTCATGGACACCATTATCCTCTCCGGTACCCTCATATACCAGATAGGATATGTATGGCTCGACGTGATGCAGAAAAAATCTGATTTCTTTTCATGGCTTCGGGAATTTGCCGGGTCGCTTCTCGGTAACCATGGTGCTACATTTATCTCGAGCGTCCTCGTAATAGGCGTATTTTATTTTTTGGTTAATTTCCTCCTCAAAAATATATTCAATGCTGGTCTCATCTCTCTGATACGAGCCTACAACAATAAAAACGAGAGAGAATATCGTATGATGTCAGCCCTCACTTTTGGTTGGAAAAAATCTATCAAACTCGCCGAATATCACTCTCTCCTCTTTTGGTCGAAACCGGTATATATTTTCTACATATTCTTCTGGGGGTATAGGCTCCTGCATGGCAACTGGTGAATCATTATCACTGTCGCAGCCATATTTTTAGTAGCACTCGTTGTTACTCGTTTCTTTTTTGAATACGCTCGCTATTATATCATCATCAACAATTCCGGAGTTTTTGAATCACTCGGGCTCTCCCTCACGATGACAATAGAAAATATAGGCGTCACTCTGAGAATATTCGTTTCTCTCATGCTCGTCTATCTCCGTGAGATCATCCTCCTTTTCGGTATTTTTCTCCTTCCTTTTATCATGAGTTGGCTTGTGGCACTTGGTTTAGCGCCAATTTTTCTCCAAGGAGTATTTATTTTTATAGGACTGGTATATTTTGCTTTTTTGATTATAGTCTCTGCGATGAACTCTGTCATAGAGCTCTACGTAGAATCATTATGGTATTCAGTATTTAGAGAAAATGTCGCTCAAGGTCACCATGACGATGCACACCACAACAATCATGGAAATGGCCATGCAGAACATCATGAGAATCATACACATCACTAATATTTATCTATGGATAACACACAAACATTGACCGAACTGGCAAAAGAATTTTTCACCAATTTAGGAATAGAATTTTCTGAACTCACAGTACAAACAGAAGATGCTGAGAAAAATATCTACACCATAAAAATAGTCTCAGCTGATTCGCCTCTTCTCATCGGTCCCCATGGTCGCACGCTAGAAGAAACTCAGAGCCTCCTCATGCAGATGGCCGAGCACACACTCCAGACACACTGCCTCATCCATCTTGAGATAAATGATTACCTCGCAGAAAAACAAAAACGGCTCTTTTCTATTGTTGACCGCAAAGTCGACCTCACGCATAGAAATGGTATCGACCAGGTGATCTACGAACTCTCAGGATATGAACGAAAACAAGTACATGCCTACATCAGTGAAAAATATCCAGATATCGAAACCAAGAGTCTCGACGGAGAGCGTGGTCGTGAACTCCATATTATGCTCAGAGAAGGTGTAGCACCAACAGGTTGACCAAGTACAATATCACCAACCGTCACATCGTCTCACAAATCAGATGCAATAGCTGATTTAGCTGCTCTCGACCTCGAAGGTACAAATATATAAATATCATTCTTTTTTATGAAAAAATTCCTCCTTTTTCTCCTGATTATCGTATCCATCTGGGCATCTGTACCCTGGTCAAATATTGGTGTTCCAGCACTCGATAAATGGCTCGGAGATTACAAACTCGGTCTCGATCTCCATGGCGGTGTAGAGCTCGACTATCTCGTTGATTTTAGCAATACTGCAGACCTCACGACCGTGAGAAAAAACCAAATCCTCGAAGATATGAAGACTATTCTCGATGGACGCGTCAGACGTATAGGGACAACAGAGCCTACGCTTAATACTGCGATGTATGGTGATGAAACGCATATCATCGTCCAGATACCTACTCCAAGTGAAAATGACCACCTCTCAGCTGATGAGAGACAGAAAAAAGATGAAGAATTCATCGTCGAAGCAAAATCAGTCATCGGTCAGGTGATAAAGATCCAATTCAAGGAGCCTCGCCCTGATAATGAATTCCAGGAAATATTGAAACAAAGACCTACTATTGTGAGTGCTATTGAGAGAGACTTTGCCAAACACTCGACTCCTTTTGATGCATGGACACAAAAAATGGCAGACAGCTATGAAAATGTTTTCTCTCTCAAATCAGGCGAATTACTCCAATTAGCAGGTGGCTCATTGTCTCTCAAGACGCTCAAAACGCTCCTCGGACAAGATATAGACGCAAAAGGTAAGACAGATTTTGTAGGAAGGGTAAATAATATCACGCTCGGGGGCAGAAAAGGTGTAGGATTTATCACTCTCTCCTCACTCAATGGATCTATTGCTGAAGAAACACCCCTCAATGTCCGTCTCCTCTTCATAGACTCCGAACCTCTGAAATTCAGACCTGCTCTTGGTACCAATGGTGACACACTCGATGAAGAACATCTCATCAACACCATTCCGACTCCGGATCCAACTACCGGTCAATATGTGGTCAGTCTTGTTTTCGACAGTGAAGGTCAAAAAATGTTTGGAGATATCACTGAGAGAAATGCTGGTAATGCCATCGCTATTTTCCTTGGTAACCAGCTTCTTACTGCTCCAAATGTCTCTGGCCGTATCGATGGGAATGCGATTATCACTCCTGGTTGAGAACCAGATAGTAAAGCGTGGGCAACAAACCTCAGCAAAAACATCAATGAAGGTATCGTTCCTGTCGGAATTTACGAACACAGTG
>CAZLKD010000026.1:0-10645 GCA_964560015.1 uncultured Candidatus Peribacteria bacterium | reverse complement strand
GTACAGCAAAAACAGAAGAAGAAGAATTCCAGAAAATTTATGGTCTCGATGTCGTCCAGATACCAACGAATAAACCACTCATTCGTGATGACCGTGCTGACCTCCTCTTCAAAAATGAAAAAGGGAAATTTGGCTACATCGTCAAAACAATCGAAAAAATTCACGCTACAGGTCAACCAATTCTCGTCGGTACTGTCTCTGTCGCAAAATCTGAGCTCCTCTCGGAAATGCTCACAGCAAAAGGCATCAAGCATGAAGTCCTCAACGCCAAGCAAGATGCGCGTGAAGCGGAAATCGTCGGAAAAGCTGGTCAAAAAAATGCGATCACGATTGCGACAAATATGGCTGGACGCGGTACTGATATCAAGCTCTGAGAAGGTATCGCTGAACTGGGTGGTCTCGCTATTCTCGGTACAGAAAAACATGAAACACGTCGTATCGATAATCAGCTTCGTGGTCGTGCAGGTCGTCAGGGCGATCCTGGTCTCAGCCAATTCCTCGTCTCTCCAAGTGACGATATAATGCGCATATTCGGTGGAGATAAGCTCTTCTCGATGTTCAATTCTCCATTTTTCGCGAGTCTCCCCGAAGATGAACCTCTCATACAAAGCAATACGCTCACAAAACGAATTACCGCTATCCAAAAACAAGTCGAAGGGCGACATTTCGATATGCGAAAACACGTCCTCGAATACGATGATGTCATGAATCAGCACCGTCTCATCATCTATGGACGACGACAGAAAATGCTCGAGGATTTCACAAAAAATGATACCAAATCTGACATACATCTCTTCGTAGACAAAATCTTTGCTGACGAGGCTGAGAGAACTGTCATGAGACATCAGGATGAAGAGGGAAAAATCGATACAGAAAAATTGAACACGACTATGGGTGATATTCTCATGAGAAAAATAGAGCTCAGAGGTACGGATTTTGAAGAGCTCAAATGAGAAATACTTTCCCTCTGGAAAGAAAAATGAGAGGACATACAAAAACATTTCTGAGACAGAAATTTCGATCAATTTCAGCGAGAAGTCTATCTCGCTGCCATAGATCAGCTCTGGATGGAACACATCGAAAAGATGGCCAATCTCCGTGAAGATGTCGCATTCGAAGGATACAACCAGAAACAACCGCTCCTCGTCTACCAGGAACGAGCCTATGAATTCTTCATGAAAATGCTCGATGAAATCAACTATCGTGTCGTACGATGAATACTCGGTTCAAATGCTTCAACACAAGTTCAAAAGGTAGAAATAGATATCAACGATGCCATAGCACAAAACGCCCCTTCGAGCCACCCGCTTCTCAGGGAAACGTCAGGAAAGGCGGAAAGTGGTATAAAAGTTATTCGAGTAAAATAGCGGCTATTTATTCAGAGATAGATTTTTCCTGATCTGGTTTTTCGGAAATCTGATCTCACGGAACGAGGACAAAAAGTGGAACTTTTTTATATGCCTTCCATTTGAGAGCTTTTGTTCAATAACGTTTTTGCAAAGCGCTCACTATAGCACCTATGTAACCTCGCACAGACCAAAGATGAGCTCTTCCAGGAAATTTCTGTCCGTAATCATACCCACCATCTATCACAGCATCTTCCAGAGTGAGTTGAAAAAGTATCTTTGCAACACAAATTTTCAAAAAATCATAATCAGAAACCCTTTGATTATTTTTGAGCATGTTTGAAAGTCACAATTCCTGAGCTATTGAATGACACACTCGAGAATACTCTCCAAAAGAGATACTTATAGGTTCTGGGAGGGCATCTGGGGCATTTTCTGGAAAAATATCCTGACCAAAATCTCCGTTTTTGCTCAAATTTTTTCTCACCATGGAGGCGTCTGCACGATGTTGCTCTTTAGTCATGGATATCATCCGTGATCGTAATCTCAATATACCAGCATTCTGAATTTGTCGGACACGTTCGCGAGTGACTATTTTTCTACTTTTTAATATACCAGCATCATCGTCAATAATTCCCGAAGATCATATATCTTCGAGGGTTTCCGTTTTTCCATCTGGAGATAAAAGTCACCACCTGCGACAGAGAACATCTCGAGTGCGCTCTTGTGGAATAGGACAACTCCACGTCTTGCCTCAAAAGATATAAGGCTCCCCCGTTTTGATCGATTCAGCGAGGATCGTCATCATTTCATTTTGCTCTTCATACATGAGAATATCTGATGGACTATCTCCGCTCTCCGAAGCAGGCGGGAATGCCTCTGATCTCTTTGAGATTTGAAAATCAAGAGCCTCTTTTCGTTGTTTACGATCACTTTTATTTCTGTGTGGCATACGGTGATGGTGGGACAAAACATCAGAAAGAGTCATATGCGATTCATACCGCAACGTAGTAATAGATCGGGCATGGACATACCGCTCCCTATCAACGTCTGGACTAAGCTGATCATCTAAACACCAATGATCGAACCCCGGAACATTTGGACGACTCGTATCGTACCAACCACTATCCGGATCATCATCATTCGTATCACAAGAAGTAGCAACACGCGCTATATCAGGGAAATACAGAGCAGGAGCATCAAGCGAAATATTGTTATGCCAAAGAGATATAAGCTGAGCCAACGACAATCCGGCGGCTGCCATGAGAGCCTCCTCTCATTTTCCGCGTCATTCATTTTCTCACTGATGGTATACACGGAAGCATTTCGCCAGTTTTGACCAGGCATGAGCCGGATATCGAATATTGCCATGGGATGGGAATGATCGACTTATACTACTATAAACCCAACCACTGACATAATCAGTGAATGTAGCGACAGGATTATTAGATTTGCTTGCATCAAACTTTTGAATTCCTCTCCTGAGCCCCAGAGATCAGAGAGACATAAGATCGGCAAGATCAGTACCAGGCCTTTGATAACGAGAAGCTATAGTCCTCACTAATCATTGGTTTCGAAGCAATAACTCCTCGACACATGCTTCCTTCTCAGAAGGGGTAATGTCTGGCTGTATGAGCTTGCTAATACATACCCCAACAACCTCAGCATCATACGGCATATATCCTTTCCTTCTCAAATCATCAAACAAAAAATCTGTAGCACCTTTTACAGGTGATGGATTATAAACATCTGAATCTTCTCAAAACAAAGGGTCCACATAGTCACGAACATACGGCATATACCCCCCTCTTTTCAAGTGATAAGGGAGTAAATCTATAGCACTTTTTACAGGTTCTGATTTTGCGATCAACCGAGAATCCATCGTATCCGGCTGAGCATCTCCTTCATCATCAACTGGAAAAACTTTGTTGAAATCTATATCACTATCTTTGTCCATAATAAATGATTACTTATATTTATTATTTAGGCAAGTCAAGGACTTATCGTTATTTTTAGGGCAGAAACACTAGAAAATAAAGGGAATAAATTGTATTATACGCTTATGGAACAAACTCAAACCAGTGTATCGCAACAAGACGGCATCCTCATAGTTTCCTGTGTGGGTGTTCTCGATGAAAAAAACTCTCCTGCTATTTTTGGGAGTATCATCAAGTATGCAAAAGAAGCCCCTCAGGTCGCCATCATCGATTTTACCCGTGTGCTCGGCATCAAAACTGCCTTTATCAACGGTGCTCTCGAGGTCATCAAATTCATAAAAGCCTCAGGAGGCGCAGTCATGATCATTCCTGGAGGAATGAGCGATATCTTGGAAATCACAGGATTAAAACAGATGGCAGAAACGGTAGAGTCCATCGAAGCGTGAAGAATCTATGCACGAAGCCACTTCCCTCATATCGTTGATTTCATACTCTCTTCTCAGGAGAAAATAGAGCACAAACAAGCAACTTCTGGACAGACAGTGGATATGAAGGATTGGAATTTTTTCAATGACGCAGAGAAAAAGGAAATAGACATAGAAAAAGTGCTCGAATACGCTATTGCATGAAATGCATCAGATATACACCTGGCTGAGAATAAACCACTTACCTACCGTATCGAAGGCCTCTTGCTCAAAATGGATCAGGAACCACTCCTCACGGCAGATCACATGATCCAAATCAAAAACGCTCTCCTGAAGGCACATCCAAAAATGCTGGAAATTCTCGATACTATGCATGATGTAGATTTCGGATATACAACAAAAAAAGATCACGTCTCTTTCCGTGTAAACGGTGCTTGGTCAATGGAAAATCTCACCTTTGCTTTCAGACGAATCGAACAGTCAGCAAAAACTGTAGAAGAACTCGGTCTCCCCGAAGGAATACGGGCTTTCCTCAAAGCAAAACAAGGTCTCGTGCTCGTAACTGGCCCAGCTGGATCTGGAAAATCGACTACCCTCGTCGCGATGCTCGAGGAAATCAATCAAACACGTGGAGAAAAAATCATTACCATCGAAGACCCTATAGAATTTGTCTTCTCTGATAAAAAATCTGTTTTTAATCAAAGAGAGGTCGGTCGTGACACCAACTCATTTGTCGCAGCTATCCGTGCTGCGCTTCGCGAAGACCCAGATATCGTCATGGTCGGAGAAATGCGTGATACAGATACTGTAGAGGCCGTCCTCAACCTCGCTGAAACTGGTCATCTCGTTTTCTCAACATTGCACACTTCTGGAAGTGCACAAACGATGACACGTATTAGCCAATTTTTCTCTCCGGATGAACAGCGACAGATATTTACGAGACTCGCAGACAATCTCCTCGGAGTCATATCACAACGACTCATACCACGCCGAGACGGAAGCAATAAACGAATAGCGCTCTTCGAGCTTATGCTCGTCAATAGTGGAATCAAGAATCTCATCCGATCAGGAGACATGGCACAAATAGAAAATGCCATACAGACAGGCCGAACAGAAGGCATGGTACCTATGGCAACATACGCACAAGAGTTAGAAAAAAAAGGTATTATCCAAAAAGACGATTACATAGGATTTTTCACCAATCAAGACATCTAATATGCGTCCAAGTATCAAAAATTTACTCTACTGTACACCTCACATGCTCCTCCTCGGAGCTATTATCTGGACACATTTTTCTCAAGCAGATGGCGGAGTCATAGATGTGATGTCAAATAGTAACCTCTCTCAAAATTCGATCATCCAGCCTCAGGGGGGAAATATTATGTCATCAATCCAGTATGTCTGACTCCGTCTCATACAGGCAGCAAAAATAGCGCTCAATGGAGTTGCATTGCTCGCCATGTGATACGTAGGATACCTCTGGGTGAGCAGCATGGGCGATGAAGAAAAGCAAAACGATGGCAAATACCGATTACTCTTGATTTTCGTGGGACTATTTCTCATCAATATACCCGAGCTCCTCTACACGATCATCACTGGAAGTAGCTATCTCGATAATAACTTTTGGCGAAAAGTACGTGTCGTCTCAACGAGGGATCCTGGTGGCATCTTCAATACCTCAGCCCTCAACGGTTGTAACTATTTCTTTTGTACACAAAACTTCTGGGGCAATAGCAATACCATAGCTATCATGAAATTTTTTGAAATTCTCATGATTGTTGCAGCGGTCGTGATGTTTACATGGGGCGGTCTGACTATGATATTTCGAGGAAACACAGAGGACCGTTCAGACAAGGGAAAAATGCGAATTATTTACGGAGTCGTGGCGCTCGTGATCATGGGTTTTATAGAAACCATCTACCGAAGTATTTTCTTTGGCGGAGCGCTCAATGCAAACGGGTTGATACAAACTGGCCTCACAGTAGCAAATTTCTTTGTCTTTATAGCGGGACCTGTCGCCATCATATTTATCATTATTGGAGCCTACTACTATATCACAGCCGGGGGCAATGAAGAATCAGCTGATAAATGAAAACGTATCATTCTCTATACTTTTCTCGCTACCATTTTGCTCATACTCGCATACACTATCATTGTAGAAATTGCCGGACTTAATCTCGTATAATTATGAAAAAAATCCTCCTTTTATCACTATGAATAAGTCTTTTCATCTCTTCCCTTTCTTGGGCGGCGCAAGATAATATCAGCCCCGGGCTCCTCGGCTCAAATATGTGTATCACAACCTACACCAGTGAACCGTGTGGTGTTGGAGGAGAATCAGGATGATTTACAGGCGGTGGAGGAGCCAATCAGATGGCACGATATGCTTGTACGGTCTGTGGACCAAATGCTTTTATTGATTTTATCTCAAGCATCTACAAATTCGTCTATTTTATCAGTCTCATACTCTGAGTTCTCACTATTGTATTGATGGGTATCGGTATGTCGATGTCAGGAGTAGCATCAGAAGAACTCAAAACAAAATCAAAAGAACGCATAGGCCTCATCATCTCAGGCCTTATAGCCATGGGGATGATACCCTGGATACTCAAGACTGTAGCGCCGTTCTTTTTCCAATAAATTACTCCGAGAAATCAAGCACAACTTCGTAATTCTCAGAAGAGGCTACATGCCCCTCGTGGAGACCGCCAATACACGAGAGGAATTGATCCTCATCGGTTTCGATGAGTTTTTCTCAAAAACGATTTTGGACGAGATGCTCAGCTCCCGACTTCACCCGACATGCACAGGTCGTACAGGCTCCTGCACGACATGCAAATGGCGAATCAATCCCATGCTGTTCACATTGTTCAGTGATGGATGTTTTTGAATCCCCAGTAAAAGTATGCCAATTCCCAGAAGGATCTCTCAGTTTTATAGTTATCATACGGCTTGTATCATATAAATTTCTTGCATTTCGCAATATTTTTGTATCATGTCGCCTGTTGGGAGATTCACACATGTGAACCGCTCGCACCAATATTTCTTTACTTTTCTTTTATGCCAAGAGGCAAAAAATACAACGCAGCAACGAAATTTATCGAAGCTAGCAAGACATACACGGTCGAGGAAGCTGTTGCTCTTCTCGAGAAAACAAACTACGTAAAGTTTGATCCTACTGTTGAGATCCATTTCAGACTCGGTATCGACCCTACAAAAGCGGATCAGATGATTCGTATGGGTATGACACTCCCCCACGGAACTGGTAAAGCTATCAAAGTGGCAGCCTTTACAGATGCAGGTGATGAAAAATCACTCATCAATAGTGGTGCTCTCATCGCTGGTGGTGATGATCTCATCTCAGGTATTGAAAACGGTTCTATCCAGCTCAATTTCGACATCGCTATCGCAACTCCTGTTATGATGCGAAAAATGGGTAAAATCGCAAAAGTACTCGGTCCAAAAGGACTCATGCCAAACCCAAAATCTGGTACTGTTGGTGAAGATCTCCAGTCTATCCTCAAAGAACTCAAAGGTGGTAAATTTGAAGTAAAAAACGACAAACAAGGTGATATCCATGGTGTTTGCGGAAAACTCTCATTTGGTTCAAAAAAACTCACTGAAAATATCGAAAACTTCATCACTCACCTCAAAGAAGCTCGTCCAACTGGTCTCAAATCAACCGTGACCTTTATCGAAGCTATCTATGTTTGTAGTGCTATGGGGCCTAGTATCCCTGTCAAAGTCTAATACATTGTTTCAGACAAATTAAGCTCCCTTGCGGAGCTTTTTTTGTATCATAAAGGCACCAAAAAGGGCCACCAAAAAGAGAAGGATCATTTCCCCGGAACCAGTCTTTGGTAAGCTGTCAATTGGTACAGGTTCTGTAAACGTTTTTTCTTCTGGAGTAGCAGCTACAGGAGGCGCCGTGATGACATCGTTAGTAAGAGGAATTGCTGGTAAAGTCACTACGCCATCACCGCTGTAAACCACGGTAAGTGACGTCTTGTTATCAGCTGAGAGCTCTGTACCGGCCTGTGTAAATACTTTTTTCAAAACAAGATTGTAGCTAACACCGAGCTCAAGTTTCTTTTTTGTAACGATGGAGAGGATACGCAGGTCATCTTTTGAATTTTCTATATGGGCGATGGCCATCTGTGCTTTGGTCCCAGAATTTGTCAGAGAAATCTGTGTTTTTTTCGCATCAATCGGGCGGGTAAAGCTGACCTGGATGGTCGTATCATCAACTACAACAGGCGCTCCAGAGAGAGTAAAGCCAGAAGAATGATATGTCTGCACATGGACCGGGAGGGACACGCCGATGTCTTTTTCACCGATAAATCAATGAACAAAAAATGTGTATTCAGTAGCAGGTGTGAGATCGGGAATGAGGACTTCCGTCTTGGTTACTTTTTCAGAATCAAAGAGAGGTTTGGCACCACTTGTGGCCAAGAGTGAGGATTCGTCGTAGGAAACTTTGTAACTCGTAGCACCTTCCATCGGAGACCATTGCAGCGTGACCGAAGTATCGGCGATATTCTTTGCTTGCAAAATAGTATCAGAAGAATCAACAGCAAAGGCCGTGCCCGCTATTGCGAGAAAAAGAAGAATGAGTACTCTGTGCATAAAATTTCTAAAAAAGAATGTACCAACACACTACACCACTTACAGTATCAAAACAATCAAAAAGTGCAAGACAATGATGATTTACACTTGTCGAAATTATGATTGTCATCCTAATCATTATGATGATGACACAGGTGGGAAATATATCATCTCTTTTTCGATATAAAGAAAAGGGACAGATAGAAGAAATATCCAATCAACTGCTCGGTATGATAGATGAAGAAAAAACAAATGCTCTTCTCGGAAAAACTCAAAAAACAAAAATATCTGGCACAGAACAATGGAAAATAGTTCGCAAAAGATCTCTCGATATCTCTCTCGATGCTCCTAGCAATACGCTATCGCTTCTCTCTCGTGTCAATCTCGCCGATGAAAAAGAAGACACATATGAAGCCGATGATATCGAGAAAAACTGGACCCTCCCCCTCCTCACAGGATCCTGGTATGATTGCTCACTGGGCAATCAAGGGACAAAAATGGTCAATGGGACAAATGATATCAACACCGTTCGTATAGATTTCATAGGAGAATCGCTCGCTCTCTCTGGGGGGAATGGCTTAGTGCTCTCGCCCCTCACTTCATCGCATATAGTTCTCAAAATAACCAGTAAAAGTGCGAACCAAGAAATACATATAGATAAGAGAACTGGCCTTACTTACGCACGCCCAGGACTGCCAAATACCGTATCTTGTAACTAATTTTTATGAAACTCATCATCTTTGTCATCGGTTGTACTCTCGCTATTTGGGCAGGCGTAAGTGTCTACACGCCTGTACAAGGCTTTGTCGTAGACATACAGAAGGTCTATCTCCAGAGTAAAGCAGTCCAGAGAACCGTCACCCAAAAATCAGGCACAACTATAAATACCATTACTGACGCCTACAAAGAAATCGCGAGAGTCTTTGGTGTCAAAGTAGCAGAGGAAAGCGCAAAACAAGAAGTATCAACCCCCGTTGCATCTGGTACAAAGGACCCGGTGGAACAACTCTTCGAACACAACATCGCCCTCTGGATATCTGCCTGAATCGGGTTTATGACACTCAGTTTCTATTTTAACATTCTGTCATTTATAGCATTTTTCCTCAAGCCTGTGACATTTCTCATGAAAAAATAGTCATTATTCTCCATGAAGATAAAAGGCAGCTCCAGTATCCGACTGAGGGATCAGCATACGAAGAATTGTATTATCTCTCTTATCAACAATCGGATATCCAGGCTGTCCACTTCAATAATGGCAATATTGATCACCTGTCATACAACGATACTGCCAATTTCTCAAAGGTCACCCATATAATTGATGAGGTCGAATAAGTGGTTGCCAATCAACTTGATGGATCTTGGCTGCATCTTGATGAGACATAATCTTAAGTATAGCACTTCGGATAGCTCTCTGGTGTGGAGTAAGTCGGAGCGTCCACAGTGGAACGATGGACTTATTCCACATTTCTTTTATACCGCCGCTTAGTCCTGGGATTCGCCTTTTTGCCAAATTCGGAGAAAATCTCGCAGCATCAAGTACAAAAAAATCATCCTGGGCAAGACGTCATTCTGGAGTAATTCGTGAGAGTACGGACATGACAATGTTTGAAATTTTATGCTTTCTTTTGTGCGCTTCAGATTCTAGCCAGGATTGATGTCTAGCCTGTCTTCCTAAAGCATATCCTCTCTGATGTGGTAGAGTAATTTTTGCATCTGCATGAGCAATATGAGGTTCTGCAGGGAGCAAACTAGCCTGAATATCATAATATGAATAAGATGATGTTCCCATAAAGTTAAACTTTACGCTCTTCCGAGGTACTCATAGCTTCGGCTATCAACACGAACTTTCTCACCCTGACCGATAAAAAGAGGGACTTTGATTTCGAGACCTGTACTGAGTTTTGCTGGTTTGAGATTGTTTGATGCACTGTTCCCTTTCTCTCCTGGTGGAGTATCGACCACCTCGAGGACTACAGAAGGTTCGATTTGGACATTGATAGGATTACCATCCCAAAACATCACAGTCGATTTATCGCCTTCGACGAGGAAGTATTTCTTTTCACCGATGACATCAGCATTGATAAAAAAGCTGTCGAATGTTGTCGTATCCATAAAGTGGTATGCAGATCCATCAGTGTACTGATAGTCAGCATCTCGGAGTTGTATATCCGCCTGTTCTACTTTATCAACAGCATGAAACGTCGTAGACATAGATTTACCATTGAGGAGGTTCACGATGACGCATTTTTCCATACCTTTCCCCATTGCGACTTTGAGATGTTCAGATTTAGTCACTTCATATGGTTGTCCATCAACAATGATTTTTTTACCA
>CAZLKD010000025.1:0-10673 GCA_964560015.1 uncultured Candidatus Peribacteria bacterium | reverse complement strand
GCGTAGAAGGGGATATCGAGATTAAATGTCGCAGGTACCACCATATTTGGATTATCTTCCTGCTCTTCCTCTATTTCTTCCATTGTTTTCCCATCGGTTTCTGGTTGAGGGAGATTTTTCAACTGGTCCTTGTCGATAATGATCTCAGGACCACTACTATCCTCTGTATTGATGAGCTTACCTCCTGAGGATACCTCATTTGATTTCGCGACAAGACCTCTGCTCTGCCAGAAAAATACACCTGCTCATACGATAATACACAGAGCCACAAGCACCGCTACTACTCGAATGAGAGATCTTTTTGGCATAGTGAAGAGGTTAGAGTCATTCAGTATAGCCGAAATATCTGTATAGATAGGAGAAAGAAGAAAGAAGGTAAAAAAGTCTTTTATAAAAATCCCCATCGTTATTGTCAAATATAAATAAAGGTAGAACCTACACCCCCCGAAGTAGCCCACGACCATGAGCACGGGGCACCCGTCATTCCGAGGGAGTGCTAACGACCGTGGGAATCCAGGAAATAGGCATGGATTCTCACGGTGCTTTTACTACTTGAATTTCGTAGCACCTCAGAATGACAAGATGCCTAAGGTGGAGTACCACACCTACATGTATTCTGCATTGCATACTTCGGTTCGCAGTGACACGCATCGTGTCTCATACCTCCTTATACTGCCGTAGCGGTTACCAACATGTGTACTTGGTCTGCTGTTTGTCGTGCAGTTCGTTGCGCAGTTACTTTTTCTCGTATTTTTTTGATGATTGCGATTGTTTCCTCTACGCTATATCCAGCCTTTTTTAGTTCCTGCGCGAGTGTGACTTCACGAGAAAATTTGCATGGATCACTCTCTGATGTTTCAGCCCCATGAGCATCGAGTCCTTTTTTTACCGTTGACCAATAGTTTCAAGCCAAAAATGCTGTTCCTGTACCTATACCTCCTTGTTCATAATTCATATGAAGTTGTGACGTGAGAGTAGTCGCGACTGTTTCTGGATCATGATTTTCGTCTAAAGATATTAAGATTCCTACTACGCCTTCTTGGAAAGCACGAAATGTTTGTGACGTTGTGTCTGGTACTATATCTGCCATAATTTAATTTTATTTATCATAAACAATATATTATATTGTCAAATATAAGTGAAATGAGAAGAAACCACCTGAGTCGCCAAAAGGGTATTTTTTGACAAATATGTAAAAATTATTATAAATACATTATATGATCCCAAGTGAAACCTCATCTGATGTTGCTACCAACCTTGTTCTCAATCCTCTTGGTTTTCGAGTTGGTTCATCCCGTGCCATGAGTGTTCTCGGTGTCCATGGATTTAAGCGAACAAATCTTGTCATCGATTTTCTATGATCTATGCAAACAGGCTTCAGAGAGAAAGGAATTGCCATGGAAGCACCGCATTTTCAAAGTGGGGATATTGCTGATTATGCGACGTGGCAAAAAGTCTTTCAAGGTCATTTCAGAGAAAATGTGGATACCGTGGTGACTCATTCTATGTGAGCTCGCGCAGTTATTGAATACATTCTCGAATGTCAGAAAAAGATTAAACGTCTTGTCATGGTCGCACCGTCTGCTACGTCTACGAGTACGAGCGTGAGCAATTTTTACGATCAACTTTCTCATAAAATTTCGGATATTTCAGGCTTGGTAGATGAAAGAGTTGTGATATCGTCTATGGATGATGCTGGCCGTGAATGAAAGGCTACAGAATTTGCAGAACAGACAGATGCAGTACATATTGAATTTAGCGGATGATATAGGCATTTCAATATTGTGGAGTGTCCTTTTATTGATGATATCGTTCTGAACGGTGTTGAGCGTATTTAGTTGCGTTTTTGTTTTTCATTTTTACGGGAGCTCTGATATTTCGTGATTATCATTTACTACACCGTGAGTTAAAGTCCATCTAGATTTCTCCATTGTATTGTTACCCGAGCGAGTATAATCGCTGCATGAACATACATATTATCCCCGCACGTGATCGCTACACGGCACACCATGATTGGCTCGAATCGAGTCATCTCTTCTCGTTTGCTGACTATTACGATCCAAAAAACATGAATTTTGGAGCACTTCGTGTCTTCAATGATGATATCATAGCGTGACATCGTGGATTCGGCATGCATCCACATGACAATATGGAGATTATTACACTTGTCCTCTCTGGTGAGATCTCACACGAAGATTCACATGGAGGTCGAGCGACAGTCGGTCCAGGTGGAGTACAGGTGATGTCTGCTGGTACTGGCCTCTTGCATAGTGAGAAAAATAACGGAGATGAGCCAGTGCATCTCTATCAGATATGGATCATGCCGCGAGCAGAAAATATCGCACCACGACATGCAGAGCGGGATTTTTCCACGATGAAGCACAATGCACTTGTCCCTGTGGCGTCATGATTTGACCACGATGCACTGCTGATCAATACAGATGCAGTTATCTATCGTGGTATTTTTGATGAAGAGACCGTCTGGACACATCTCGCCCATGCTGGCACGAGCCACGTCTTTGTCTATGTCACGAAATGAAGCGTAGATTTAGCCACTGGCGAAACCCTCGAAGTGGGGGATCAAGAGCGCATCAGTGATGCAGAAGAAATCGAATTCACTTTTTCTGCTGGGGCAGAAGTAGTGGTGATAGATGTCGCTGATTAGGATGAGAATTGATATTGCAAATGGACAAATGGTGATAGAATATTTTGAAATATTTTTTAACCTATAAATTTATGCCAATGAATGAATGAGAAGATAGATATGGTCCTGGATGGTTAAAGGACGCATTGATGTCTGATGACAGACGGGAAACTAGAATAACACCCGCCACAATAGGTGTAAAAAATACATGATCTAGGTGAGTAGGTGGATTTTTTACAGCCGTAGTGGTAGCCTCCTTGTTGCTAGATGACAAAAAACATATAAGCAGAAGAAGGGCCATGAGTTTCTGATTATTAGGCAAATAGTATGAGCATAGGAGATATCCAAAAATCCATCCTTGCCAATAAAATTGCCAAAGGTTTCAATGTCACGGATATTCCTCTCGAATTTGCCTATCTCTATGGTGAAGTAGGGGAGGCGTTTGAGGCATGGAGAAAGAAAAAAGATGTCGGAGAAGAGCTCGCAGATGTCGCAATTTATCTCCTCGGTATGGCAGAGATTTTGGGCATAGATCTGGAAAAAGAAATCCATCAAAAGATGGAGAAAAATGCAAAGCGTACCTACGAACATCATGATGGAGTGAGCGTCCGTGTGAGTGGTGAATAGTTGCAATCATGGAACCGGGACTATAATGGCGCGGTTACCTCTTAAAAAAATACTATGAAATGCATCCTCTCTTGGTTTACGATTCTTGCGGTTATCATCGCTGGTGTTTCATTTTTTTGGGCTGAACGGACCCATGCTCCAACTACGGAAGTCCCACAAGGAAAAATATCTGCTGAAACAGCCAATAGTGTCTCTGGCATGATACAGGTAGACGCTCCAGGGGTGAATGCAATCATTTCAAATCCGCTTACCATCACTGGAAAAGCACGTGGTGGTTGGTATTTCGAGGCTTCTTTTCCTGTCGAGCTCGAAAACGCCGGCGGAACTGTCATAGCGAAGGGTGTAGCGCAAGCGCAGTGAGACTGGATGACCGATGCATTTGTGCCCTTTACAGCGACTCTGACGTATCCTGCACAACCAGCAGGTTCGACCGGTACACTTGTACTCAAAAAAGATAATCCATCTGGAGAACCAGTAAATGATATGAGTCTCACTATTCCTATTCAGTTCTAATTTTGACATAACATAATAAGTGAGTATAAAGTATTCATGTCTTTTAGGAGTAATCACAACCCAACTGTCTCAGAGAGAATCCGATATCTAGAACTAACAGAGAAACGGCTGAGTTACCGTACAGACTTGAAATTTGACGTAGGATGCTTAGTAACACCCAAGGAGCTTTCTGATGTTCAGTTTCGAGTTATGGCGCAGGTATATGGTATTCAATGAGCCCACTCGAGAGAAATATCTGGGGATTATCTTTTTCGTTGGCTCTTGGCACACACGGGCAATACGAGATATGATTTTGACCCCAAAAAACCCCATTTTCAGTGGCCAGAAATTGTTGGTCATTATTTTATTAGTAACTGACAATATGCTGAGATAGGTATTCTCGAGAAAATTCTCTTAACCATTTTGCGTTCTTGAACCCCAACGCCTATTTCGGATATCTTTTTGGCTGACCGCATGGCAGATGCACACATGAAAACTGACTGGATTATGCATCAAAATATGATACATGGACGTCTTCAGATGGGTATTCAGGTGTCTGTCTGAAATCATCTTGAGAGCAAATTAAGAGATATCATGACGAGACCAACTGATGATATGGTAGGATTTACAAAAAAACATTCTCCAATTGTGACACAGTTTCTTCGTCACGGGACAGCAGTTATGGTTTTCCCCCATTTTCAGACCCCACTCGACCAATTAAAAATAAGAAAAAAGGTTTTATTGGATGCAAAAAGGACGTATCAGTCTCGCCTTATAAAGGAGCAAAATCCTCAATTTGAGTTTTATGGCCGTTGGGCGATGGAGATCATGAACGCTCTTGATGACGGCATTAAGAGAAGAGTTATAGAAAAATTGCCTCATCGTATGGAAGACCTCTCATATGACCTGAATACAAAAGATGGCCATAAAATAGAAGTAATTATTAAAAAAATAGACAAAAAATCTGTTGTCATGATCCAGTTTTTTCCTCAAGGCGTTCAAAGATGATCGCATAAACCTATTGTTTTTGCTATACCACTTGAGAATGATTTCCTCGATATCTATCGAGACAAGGCTGGAGTGAGAGCAGAATAACATTTGACTCTTGGTGGTCTTAAAAATATCATTTCACACCATTCTCGGGTAAAAGAAATTCAGTCTATTTGACTACATCTAGTGTCTGCATATAAATTCAGGACACAATATCTTGTGTTTCCTCTTTCAAACAATCACACCGTGCATACATTTTTTGAACAGCTCTTCAAAATGTGGGTGGTGTATGAAAATTTCATCTTCTAATTTTTCTCTTTTATGGCCGCTGAAAAGAAACTGATTTGTTCTGTTGGAACTGATCCAAATAAGATGCTCCCCATCAAGTATAAATGGGCGCGTCAGCACTACAAAAATGGTGTTGCCAATAACTGGACCCCAGAAGAAATCCCGATGCAAAAAGACGTCGAACAGTGGAAAGCGAGCGATGTCCTCACAGAGAACGAGCGTCATCTCATCATGTGGAATCTCGGATTTTTCTCAACAGCTGAGAGTCTCACGGCAAACAATATCGTCCTCGCGATGTATCGTCATGTGACCAATCCAGAGTGTCGCCAGTACATGCTCCGCCAGGCGTATGAAGAAGCAGTGCATACTGATACATTTCTCTACTGCTGTGATTCACTTTCGCTCGATCCAGATGTCGTCTTTGACGCGTATGAGAAAATCCCATCTATCAAAGCAAAAGATGAATTTGTCGTCAATCTCACAAAGACTATCCTTGATCCGACATTTGAGATAAAAACAACAGCTGATAAACAGGCATTTCTCCTCGATGTGATCGGATTTAACATGATCATGGAAGGTATATTTTTCTACGCAGGATTTGCGATGATGCTCCAGCTCATGCGAAATAATAAGATGAAAGGAATAGGGGAACAATTCCAGTACATCCTCCGTGATGAATCAATCCATATCGCGTACGGTCGTGATCTCATCAATGGTATCGTCGCTGAAAATCCAGAAGTGTGGACAGATGAATTCAAGGCAAAAGTAGTTGAGCTTTTCAAAAAAGCGACAGAGTGCGAACTCAACTATGTCGAAGATTGTCTCCCATTTGGTGTCCTCGGTCTCAATGGCGATTCAGTGAAGCAGTATGTCCGTCATATCGTCGATCGACGCTGTGAGATGATCAATCTCCCAATTCTCTTCGGTGATGAAAACCCGTTTCCATGGATGAGCGAGATCATGGATCTCCGCAAAGAGAAAAATTTCTTTGAAACGAAGGTCACAGAGTATCAGACAGCGGGGAATCTGGAGTGGTAGATGCAACGAAGTTGCAAAAAAAGAAAATAGAAAAAGTAAAAGAGCGGATGTTTAGAAATTTCCCCAATACCTACCTCATGGTAAGTATCTGGGGATTTTTTTAACCCCCATATTTTATTTGGCGTGCCCCACGAAATCACTGTATTAAGAGTGTTTTCAGGAATGTATCATTTTCACTACCAGTAGGTGTTTTGAAAAACAAACAGTATGTATGATACATGGCGTAGATTTTTGCTAGACTGGTATGTTCATGATCCCAATCTTTTTTTATGAATAAATAACGTCCAAGTTGCAGAATACACATTGGAGCGACGAGTTTTTCGAGACCTTGAAGAGCGAAACCAAGTTTGGTCCGAATAATAGTGGTATCAGTTTCACTATCCTCTATATCCCGGCATCGATCATAGATATTCATAAAAAAACTCTCCTTTTTGAGGAGAGTAGATAAAAGTTAAGCATTTTTGCGCACCTTCTTACTCTCCAGTTTTGTGGAGATTCACCGCTGAGGCAATAAAAGAAAGAGATTGGCGCATGTGAGAATTCTACGGAAAAATACAATAATTACAAGCGAAGTCCCAAGAGAAGGCGCTCCAGCGCTCCAATATCGGATTCGGCATCTTCTGGGATATATGTCTGGAGATACAGACGGAGGGCACTGAGGTCAATCGCTGGATCGATAAAAATATCGATATTTCCGACGGTTTTCATATTCGTACGGAATCGGAGTATCATCGGTTTCTTATCAACACGTATGACACCAAATGATTGCATGCGGGTATAGTCGTAGATGTCTTCGTTGATACTGAGACCGTTTGCGCCTATATTGATACGCACATCAGGATGTGAATTGATATCGTAGAGGAGGTATACGCCTGCAAAGATGATGAGGACGATACCGAGGAGAAATTCTCCAACGAGAAAACTCACGATAACGGCTGTGACAATCACGGTGGTGGCGATGATATACCAGTGCTGTGTTTTCTCAAATCGACTCGCAAATGTCCAGGAAAATCATTCCATAAAAGGTGATTAGATATTATCGATGAGGAAATTCACGAGAAACCATCCTGACCATGAGACGACTGCACCAAAGAGAGCCATTTTGATGGCTTCTTTCCCTTTGCTTTTTGCTTCTTCATTAACCCCAGCAAAGACGTATATCATGGAGCCAGCGAGGACGACAGCGAGACTGATATAGCCGACGAATTTGAGGAGATTATTCGTTATAGCGACGATGACACCTGGAATCTGTTGCATGGAGATGTTTCCTTGTCGAAGCGTCTGATTGCTGAGTCCATGCCCCTGGTCATCCTGAAAAATCGACCGCGCAGCGAGTACGTCGGTTGAGAGAAGGAATGAGAGGAGGATGTAGACTATTCGCATACGAGAGAGATGAGGAGCTGATCGATGAGGTATTTGGCTATAGTATTGGTGGTTTCGAGTTGTATTCGTGTTGTGAGGATGTTTTTGGCATGCTTCGTAGCCAGTTTACCACATTCTACGGCATCTTGCAAGCCCTGAACAATCCAGAGAGCATCGTCTCGTGTAAATTTGGATTCTTTACTCGGAGCAAGTGTCATGCGAAAGAGTGCTTCAGGCTTGCCACGCAGGAAATCATCGATGGCTCACTGATGAGGATTGTGTCATCTCACAGCACTTCAACCATCTATGAGGATCATGCGAGAGAGGAGCGTGGGAATGATCTTTTGTGGCGCGGGACTTGTGACGATGATGAGGAGGTTTGTCGGCACATCTTCGAATATATTGAGGAGTGAATTTGCCGAAGTGACGAGTGCTGATTTGGTCGAAAAAAGCTCAAAATTTCGAAAAATGACAACTAAAATATCACCGTTCGGTTTTTGGTGGAGTTTTTGAGTAAATTCTTTGAGGGGTTTTATCTTATAATTTTGTGCCCCGTCTGACCCATCGAGCGTATTGTAATAGAACAGGTCTGTGATAGTCCTCTCTGCGAGGTCATCGAGCGTTGTTATCTCAGTGCCAAAGAGCGCACTACATACTTCACAGGCATGAATTTCTGAGAGCAAAACTGGTGCCGATTGGCCGCCTGATTTGACTGTTTCTATGATGGATGTAATTTGGTTTGAAAGCATGGTGTTTCTCCTATACTATTCAAAATCCGACTTTTTCCTATGCTTTCTTTTCTGCGAGACAAATTTCTCTCTTTTATCCTCCCCTTGTGCGTTGCGGGTGGTATCTTGGGCAGTATTGTCTGGATTATTGGTACTACGTATTTCTGGAATACTTCGAGCATGACTCTGGCGCTCCCAGGCGATGCACCGACTCAGGTAACTCTTTCTGTTCAAGCACGGTTGCTGTATTTCGATGTAAATATATTTAGTTTTTTTTCGTACCCGTTTCATCTCACGCTGCCATGGTCCAAGACTCTTACATGTGAGAAAACATGCACCCTGACTCATATTCCTAGTGGGGACGCATCGATTGTTGCCTTGTCCCCATCAGCAGAGCCTATTCGTGCAATGATTTTTGTCGCACCAGATACGGTTGGTTCTCTCGATCTGCGACCAAACCTCACTCTTCAGGCAGTCACAGATACTTCTCGACTCAATACTCCACCAGCTCTTTCTGCAGAGGAACGTGCTTCCATGAGTATTATTTTCTCCAACAAAGTGAATGGTCTCTATCTCGCAGAGAGTCAGGGAGAGACAAAAATGTATGATGTACTCTCGAGACAACTCATCTCCCTGCCACCGAATATTGAACTAGACTCGGTTGGTCGTGCCGAAATCGTAGGAGCGTATTTCCTCTATAGCGCAGCATCAGGGATGTACCGCTATGATCGCTACGGTCGTACTCCCGTTACCCATCTAGAAACTCTCAAATATGATGTGTGGACACTGAGCTGGGAGGGGAAAAGTACGACATTTATTGGAGCGACGGGAAAACAGACAATGGATGGCATATGGTGGCCACTTCGAGAGAATCTCATGACCGACGGCGCTTCGGTCATTGCACTTATGGAAAAAGGGAAATAGTCACAGATATTGCTTTTCCAGCAGTTTCAGCTATACTCTCTCCGTAATCAGTCGAAAACGCAAGAATTTGGATCTCCAGGTTCTTTTTTTTACCCAGAGTTTCTCTATACTGATTTTAGTTGAGGACCATCCTACATTATTAATTCTTAATTCTTAATTTTTCATTTAACATGTTAGACTTAAAAAAGATAGAAGCAGCCATCAATCATATCGCTGCAGAACGTGGTCTCCGTCGTGAAGATCTCGTCGAAATCATCGAATCTGCTATCCGTACTGCCTATAAAAAAGACTACGGAACCAAGGATGATATCGTGAACGTCAAGCTCGATTTCGAAACGGGTGATATCGCTGTCACACTCGAAAAAACAGTTGTTGATGAGGTCACAAATCCAAATACTGAAATCAGCAAAGCTGATCTCGGTGATGATGCTGACGCCTTTGATATCGGTGATATCATCGAAATCGACGTCAGTGATGTCCTCCGTGACAACCAACAAGTCTTCGGTCGTATCGCTTCTCAGGCTGCTCGTCAGGTTATCATCCAGAAAATTGGTGAATCTGAAAAGGCAAAAGTCTATGAAATTTTCAAAGACAAACAGGGTGAAATCGTGAATGTCCGTGTCGATATGGTCGAAAACGATCGTGTCTTCGTCGAATTCAATGGTTCTCAGGTGCTCCTCCCACGAGGTGAACAGGTCAGCCGTGACAAATATACTCCAGGCATGCGTCTCCATGTCTTCGTGAAAAAAGTCGAAGATGAAGGCCATGGTGATCCAAAAATCATTCTCTCTCGCAAGGATGCACAGCTCGTCGCTAAACTCTTCGAACTCTCAACTCCAGAGCTCGAGGATGGGACGATTGAAATCGTCAAAATCGTTCGTGAACCAGGATTTAAAACAAAAATTATTGTCGCTTCAGAATTTGAAGAAGTGGATCCTGCTGGAGCTCTCATCGGTCCAAAAGGTATCCGCGTCAAGGCTGTCGTCGAAGAGCTCTCAGGAGAAAAAGTGGATGTCATCAATTATACAGACAATGCTCGTGAACTCGTCGCTCAGGCTCTCAATCCTGCTCGTATCCTCGATGTCCAATTCGATGAAGATGGCGTCGCTCAGGTAACAGTGCCAAAATCAGAAGAAGTCCGTGCTATCGGTCGCTCTGGAGGCAATGTCCGTCTCGCAGAACAACTCACCGGTTACCGTATCCGTCTTATCGGTGTCGAGGAAGAGGGGGGAGAAGCTTCACCTCAGTAACAGCGCATAAGAAAACAGTGCATACAGTGGATTCTTTAAATAAATATCCTCTCTATGCACTATGCACTGAAAACTATGCACTTGTATTTTATTTTTAACTAACAATTCTATGGCTGACAAAAACTACATCGGCGGATCTGCAAAAGCGATCCAGACACAGTACGGAGAGATGATGAATCTCTCGCTCAAGCTCGAAGATATGCAAAAAATTGTGAATGAAAAAGGCTATGTAAATATGACTATCATGAAGCGAAAAGAACCAGGGCAATATGGTGATACCCACTATGTCGTGGAAAATGATTATCAGAAAAATCGTGACGCAAATGGTGG
>CAZLKD010000024.1:0-11003 GCA_964560015.1 uncultured Candidatus Peribacteria bacterium | reverse complement strand
TAGCATCTACAAACGTTCTGGAAAATATACCCTCTCTGTTCATTCTGGAGAATTAGCATGAGAAACTACTTTTACGATTGTTCCATCTTCTCCTGATCATGTAGCGATGAATTTGCCTGCAGTTTTGATCAAAGACAAAACACAGAATATTTCTCTTGCAGTTCAGGATATATATAACAATAATATTGACCCAGAAAATTGGTCACTCAATCTCTCTACTTCTAGCCCGATACTCTTATCGGGTTTTGGAGATGGAAAATATGCTACGAAATTTACATGAAAATTTAAAAATACTCTCAATTTTATTCCCCAGCAAAGTGGTAATATTGATTTCAATATTCTCGCTACATCTGGCGATAGCTCTCTCAAGAAATCATTTTCGCGATCTGTACTCGCTGATGTAAAAGTGGTCGCTGATATACCAAATCGTGATACTCTTGAAGTATGACAAAAAGTCACTGTAGGTCTCTCTGTTCAGAGACAAGACGGTACTATTGTAGAGAGTTGGGATACGCCTCTTACTCTCGATGTGAAGTGATGAAATGCAAAACTTGAAACGACGAAAATCGTTTTTGAAAAAGGTCGCGGAAAAACAATTCTTGATGCTGGAACAAAGTCTGGGCCAGCTCGTTTGTATATATCTGATACGATTCTCTGAGCCTTTGTGGGGGATAGTTTTACTATACAATCTACCATCCCAAATGAGCTCACACTGAGTGTCTCTGACAAGATTTTTGCACAACCGGGAGCGAGCGAAATTCTCTGATTACAGCTCCATGATAAATATGGAAATCTCACGAGCCTTCATGGGCATACGTGGTTTTTTGATATCGATCATGATGAGCTCCTGCAGCCCATACCATACCCAAGCGAAAAGAGTGAAGGTATCTTCACCACTCGCATCACGAGTACATGAAAAGCAGGTCGTGTACTCTTTCATGCTTGGTTAGTCAAAGATGGCAAAAAATCGTCTATCCCAACTCTCGAGAATGTCGCCCAATTCAACGTACTTCCAGTTATCACGAGTGAGCATGCTGCCAAAAATACATGGCAAAATATTACTCAAATACTTCTCGGTAGTCTCTTCGGTCAAACCCCTATTCAATGATATTTTGCGGGGTCAGTTTTATTTGCACCGGAAACAAAGACTCTTGCCATATCGACACTGATAGATCAGCCTCAGAACCCTATTTTTACCGTAACACCGACAGGTAATATACCGACGCAGGCTATCAAATACTGAACATGAGTTGATGTGCGTATCGAGAATTTTCACGATAAGGTACTCTCTCTCATAGTAGGGGATGACCGCTTATGAGATTTGGCGCGAATTGTATATCCTGCTTTTGGTACGGATGTATCCTACAGCCTCTGTACACAGAATGAAAACGACGCATTGTGTGATCATGATACGATGGCATTTGTTCCTGTCGATAAAACAATTACTACCAATAATGGTACTGTCTTGCAAAATAATCAGACGTTATTTGCTCTTCGTGATGTATTTAATTTGCCAAATCTGCAGCTTGGTTTTATCAATCAAGATGGTTCGTCCCTCCAATTCTCTGTGGTAAAAGATAAAAAACTCCTTGGTGTATTGGCGCTTCGTTGGAAGTCGAGAATTCCTGACATTGATGATACAAAAACGTGAACATACGATGTACAACTATTGGCTTCTTCTCTCGATGCTAAATTGAGTTGGAGTCAAACAAGTTCTCACGATATCCCAAGTGCTGTAGTCTTTACCCGAGGGGAACAATTATCTTACCTCGGTGGCCCAAATAATAGTGGGTGGTCAAACTATGGGCGTGCTGATGGACAGGGATGGACTGGTGAAAATGTTTCTCTCTTGCAGTTTGCTTCTGGTCAGAATTGGTCTTCCGCTCAAAAAGATTCAAGCGATTACCTCACTATCAACCTCGGAGATCCACTCATCAATCTCCCTGCCTACAAGACCAATGCTGTCACATGATTGGACCAGACTCTCGGAGAGCCTGTCTATATGTCTGATTCTGTTATCAAGTCGATGACCTTTCGAGATGTGAATAGTGATGGCAAGAAAGACCTCATAGTCATTGAAGATAATGGTATCGTCGGAACTCGCCTGAATCGAGGAGATGGCACACTCTTGGATGTGGGGGATTTACTCTCTATACCAAACGCGCTCAATGGGATGATCCGTTCAGGTGATTTTATATGAGACGGATATGCTGACGTCGTCTATGTTGATTCCGAGGGGGTACTACATTTTATATCACATACGGCTGACGGGCCAATCGAGAAGTCACTTCAATACGACCATGCACCTGTTGTCGGAGCTATTGAACAATTAGAGGTATTTGATATGGATCACGATGGTATCGATGACATCATTGTCATGGATACGATTTGAAATCTTTTTGTTTTCTATGGTCAAAAATCTGGCGTATTTGTAGCCCAGTTTATCGAGAACGTCTACAAGTTGGTGCTCTGATCAGAACCAAAAGCTTCTTATTTTACTGGTGCGGTGAGTTATGATGGGCCATGATATATTGCTCCCGATGTTCTCAAAAAAAGTAGCGACATTGCAATTCTCTCAAAGCAAAATCTAATAGAACAAACTCTCTTTACACGTATCAGCGTTCCGGGTACAGAAGGGCCTAAAAATACTCCTGTTCCTCAAACACTGGGAGCAAGTGTCTATGATTCTCTCAATACTGATAATGATGGATTTTTACGTGGTTATGATGGCGATAGTGTGGCTCTCGGGAATGATATAAAAAATGGCTTTGATGACCTTGCAAAAAATAACCCTTCTGCCATCAATGTCCTCTCTGATGATTCAGTGACGGGGGAGACACTCTCATTCCTCAAGGCGCCATTTATCAATCCAAAAAATCTCCTCATTACCAAAAAATATGTTTCGCTCGAAGCATCCGATACTCTCATCGCTGGTTCTCCCATAGAAGCAACACTTGAGCTCAAAAATACATCATCCAGAACCATAAAAAACATCATGCTTCTGGAGCAGTTCCCATCATTTATGAATATAGCCGATAGGGGTTATGAGGTGCAGATATGAGATGTGAAAAAGAGCGGTACTTTTAGTGAAAATGGTGAAACATGAGTCGCTGATTTATCTGACTTTTCACTCTCACCATGACAGTCACTCAAGGTTGTTTACCGAGGCATGCTTCAATCGTTTTCATTTGGTCAATTTGATGTCGGATATTTGGAGGATAAAAATGACCCCAATACTGGTATAAATATTGATGCACAATATGTCCGTACTATCCATCCTGTCGCTTCAAAGCTGAGCTCTATACCAGAAAAAGATTTCTATAATCATGATGTCTATGGCGATATACGTTTTAATCCAAATAAAACATGTTGAGGGCCTCTGCTTCTCTGGAGATCGCACAACACGTACGAACGAACATATTATAAAACTCTCATTGTTCGTGATATCAAGGACCCTGATGAACAGGCTGTGGATGCTGGGCAGAATCCTGGATGAATTTTGACTTCATTTGAATCGTCAGACACTTCTTCACCTACTACCGCATCGAGCACGCCATCTCTGTCAGATATACAGAAACAGTCTCAGGCAGACCTGGCAACATGGCAATCCGATAGTAATGGTGACGGTATCCCGGATAGATGAGGTGCCGGAAAGAGTGAAATATTTTCTGTTAGTACATCAGGTAATGTCACTCAGCTCAGTATCGGTTTGTGAAAATTGGATAATACCATAGGTGACATCACGAATGGAGTCAAAAAATTTCTCTCATGATTGAGCTGCGGATTCGGTGATGCGGGATGTATTTCTATGCCGATAAATTGGGCAGCTAATATTCCAGGGAATACACTTACCGCACTCGGTTTCCCTATACCAAAGGTGAATCAACCACCACTTGCGTGTTATGCTGATGTACGATGTTGATATCCTATTTTTTCTGCCCCAACTGAGGCATGTGCTGCGTGTGAATACGAATGTGAAGAATGGCCACCGTGTCCTGATGGTGCGGGTGGGGCATTTGATTATCATGGGTGAAGTGGTACTCAATACTCGACAACCAGTAGCTCTACGATAAAAACATTTACCGGTGGTGATGGTATGAGTACATTTCGTATCTTTATCGGTGCGACGTTGACTGGTGCAGTTGCTCAGGTGATGTGTTTTGGTAAGAATACACAGGATAATGTCTCGATGGGGAAAGTGGGGCTTTTCCCGGTCATCTTCACGGGTAACTGTATTTTTGCCACTGAACCGCTTACTCAATGTAAAGATGATGGTTCTGGTCAGGACCCCCTGGTGACTGAAATGGATATTTCTTCTGAACTCGGAACGGGGGATAATACATTTACCAACGCTGATAGTTGTGGTTTTTATACTCCTATTACAGCTTATCCAGCTGATCTTTCGGATGCTGTTGCTCAGTATTTCCTTCAACCAAATGCTACGAACACTGATCTCCTTGAGAGCGTGCTATCACAACATACCGATCTCATCGTTGATCCAGTGCATGCTACTGAAAGTGGTCTCTCACTTGCTACAGCTGCTTCTGATGATACGTTTGGCCGCATGAATGGTATACGATGAGTGAATTTTAATAGCGGTACTACTGGTGGAGGCATGATCCAAGTCTCTCTGGATCCTACCAAGCTTAACCTCAAGAATTTTGGTAAAGTTCTCGATATACGGTTGAGGAGTATAAAGGCATTCCCAGGTTTTATCATGGACTGGTATCATCGCCAGCTCGATGAGATCATCTCGAGCATTGGACACCTCCCAGATATCAAAATACTCTTACCAGATCTGACTTCTCTCGCTGATGGTGGATTGATTTCATCATTTGCTTCTTGAGCAAAAGAAAAGCTCTGAGGTATCGTTACATGAAATTCTTCTACTACTTCTCCAGGCACCACTCCGGCACAACCATCTTCGACGTGAAGTGTCTCTACACCAGTTGCCCCAAACACTGCCGCGCCTCAACCACAAAATACTGCACCTACGACAAACACATCAACGGCTGCTACTTCGTCGAGCAATGCTAGCCTCCTCAAAAGTGCGGGGTCTACTATCAAGAATGGATGGAATACTACATTTGATACCCTGCAAAAGGGAACGAGCTATGTTGGCAATACCGTTAGTAAAGGATTGGGCTATGCTGATGCTGCAAAAAATACTGCTACATCATTTATCCAAGACAAAACTACCGGCATCAAAAATGCTTTTGAATATCTCGGCACTCTCCCTATCATCGATGTTCATCCACAGACTGTTGCATTTCAGATACCATGGGTAGGAAAACAAGAAGCTCAGGCATGGCTTCTTCGCAACCAGGCAATTTTGGAGTCATGGCAACGACTTCCTGCAACTACCGTCAATAGCGTAAACATAGCTCCACTTGTTTCGAGTATTCAAACAAATATAGAAATTGTCCGGAGTTATCTTCAGCTCCCAGAAATGCTTCAAAATCTCTTTTACATAAAAGAGAAACTGCTCTATGGTATTGTGCAAAATGTACAAGCAGTCCAAAACCTTCTCGGAGGCTGGCTCTACAATAATGGACTTCGTTTCAAGGCCTGGGTAGAGGTATTTATTCTCGTTACAAAACTCTGGGACTTGTGGCAGATTTTGATTGATGTATTTGATGATTATGAAGCACAATGCTGAGTGTGTCGCAACGAACGATGGAATCTCCAAAATTGGTTATGGATTATTATTTCGATGATCATCCCACCGATTCCTGTCATACAGATGCCACGGTGGCCAGATATAGAGCTCGATCTCTCCGATCTCGATCTCTCGCTCAATATCGCATATCCTGTTTTCAATCTCTCGTTTTATCCGATCAATTTGCCAGATGCGCCGATACCAACTATTAGCGGTTTCTGAGCTCCAGCGATGCCGCTTCTTCCGCGTCTTCCAAACCTCAATGTGGATATAAATATCCCCGTTATACGACTTCCTCAATTACCTGATTTACCTCCACCTCCAAAAATTCCTGAACTTTCTCAGGCTATCCAGGTTGTTCTCAAGATATTCAAGCTCATTGTCCTTATCCAATGTCTCTATCGAAAGGTACCACTTTCTCCAGAATGGTATGTGGGTACAAAAGTTGCGCACAAAACAGAGAGACAATGATTTCTCCCGTTTGATTTTCTCAGTTATAAGCTCCCAAGTGTGACGACTCAATGGCTCGATGCTATACGTGTTTCTACGCATGTAAAACTCAAATACAATGTCGAACATATTACCGACATGATCAAATCTACGCTCGAACCATTTAATAATTTCCCTCGTAATTTGGGTGCCCTTGGAAACTCTTCGGGTTCATCTACAGTCAATATTGATATAAAACCCGAAACAGGCGTACAAATTGATACGGCTGACATCCATGAACTTCCTGATTTGATAGGCCAACTTTACAGTCCTGATATTGCCCCATCTGTAACTCCAGATGAAGCTCAAGGGAAAATGAAAAATCTCCTTGCAAATATATCTCTTTCTTCAGACAGAAAGAATCAATTTGCCTCTATCCTCTCACGTCCAAGTGTTGCAGAGATGCCAGAACTTTCTCAAATACAGGACCGTTTCCATAACAGATTTGATACGTTACAAAAAGCACTCGCTCTCGACATCTCTGAAAATGCGGAAAAAATATCTCATCTTGTTGCATGGACAAATGGTACAAAAAAACCAGAGGATATCCCATGGATAGCATCGGCACTTCCAAATGTTGTTCACCTTACTCAATCCACCCCATCTGTTGATCATTTCTTATCACTCGATCCGTCTCTTCTTCATCCTCTCGCTCAGATCATGACGACGACAGCAGTTCCTGTTGCTCCTGCAAATATGCTAGCCGTTGCTCCAGTTCCAGAAAATGTCGCGACTCCTGGGACGAGTAATAATTTCATGAATAAGGCACCAGATACAACTACTCTCAGCCGTACTCGTGGTCTGTATGTGACAAATAGTGGCACAACGCAACGATTGATTGATTACACAGAAAACCTCAATTGAGAGACGGTTCTGTACTCTGTTGACGATGACAATGACGGTGATCAGGACGTCTATTATTCACTTGGTAATGTCGTATATCGTAAAGAAAATCGTCAGAAAAAACTTCCTCAATATCATATTTCTGATGCTCCGAGAGTGTATGATACCAATGCTATTTATGCTGCGTTCTTTGCTCTCAAAAAAGCAGATATCAAAAACCTCTCTGGCGATGCCCAGATATCTCTCCTCAGAAGTCACTCTTATGGTAACATCAACTATCGTTTTTTGACTCGCAGTGTCGATGCGCACATGCGGTTATCTCTTTTTAGTTCTCTCTTTCAGACTAACCCACGAGATGCAGTCTATACGATAGATGTTGTTCCAAAAAAGCCAAATCTTGAGACGACAACTGTATTTTCTATCCCACAAATCAGTACAACTGCCGGTCGAGCCTTTATACAACATAACGGTGTCTACAGGACACTTATCACAAATCAGCAGTTTATTGGTACTGATGGGAAAGTTCAGTCTCTACCATCTGATTTTATCATCCGAGAAGGTCAGTCTGGTTACGCTCAAAAGACTACTGCATTGGTTGTCACAGTGAATGGGAAGAATACTAACTATACTCTCCGAGCAGGTCAGGGAATTACTTTTGGAGCAGATAGTTCTGTACATGTCCGTAGAGGTGCGCTCATCTTGCCGGGTTCGTCTCCAGAAAAACGTCTCTTGACTCCCCAGGACACAGGCTTACCACTTTTGCCAACTGATGAGATAATAACAGATGATACTGGCGCTGTCACTATTGCTTTTCCGGATCAAACTCAGACCAAACTTGAGAAAAATCAACACTGGATTTTCAGAGATTATGACCCAGAGATTGGCATACAAGAAGATTCATTTCCAGTTGGTACACGATGGTACTATGCGTCTATGCAAGATGCTCGTTCTCTAGAGACTACTCGCATGCCTACGCAGACACTCTTCGACGCCTATAGCCGTAGTGATAATGGTGCTACTGTTTCTCAAATTCCAAGAGAGATTTCACTTACATTGGACAAGCTCACGGAAGTTGATTTTCAGAAGTATTTCCCAGTCGATACTCTCTCATCTGTTGAGATATTACGATTACCAGCATCTGAGTGGAGACGTGTTAACAAATCAACTGTCGCTTTTCAGATGCAAAAAGAGAAAAAAGACATCACTGTTCGTGTGACAACAAATGGCTTTGTGCGAGACTACATAACGACTCTTGTGACACGTCCTCCGTTGCTGGGAATTGAGAGTGTTGATGAAGGTGGAAATATAGTTGGCGATATTTCTCAAACGGTTGACCTGCCTCTCGGCATTCAGTCTGTTGTTGGAGGGAAGTCTTGGACTATTGGGTCTTCCGTTTCGGTCAAAGGTACAGACTTTACGACTACGATTCCACGCAATGCTACTTTTGATATTTCTTATGATAAAAATGTCCTTGCCACTCTCGATCGTACATCCGGCACTATGAGTCTCTCTGCTGGTACCACTCTTGCATCTCTCATAGTCAGCAGTAGGGCTCTTGGATATACACTCTCTGATAAAAATGGTAAAAAATTACAGATGAATTACCAATGAGAGGATATTAAATTCCTACAAATAAATGATCTAAGTGGCATAACTACTTCTGGTATTTTTGCTGTCGGTAGCGGCATACGCTTGGAACCAAGCGCCATGACCGATCAAACATTACCAGGAGGGGCTTATATAACAGACACGAACTATCGACCGCTGCTCGCTCTCGATAAACAAGGAGTCGTTCGCTATATCGATAGCACCGTACAATGGTCAGTCGCACTTCAGGGTAAAAATATAGTGTATATCTTGACCCGTGATAAAAATGAACTTGGTCGGCTGGTTATTCATGGTGACATGGTAACAGCTTGGGGAGGGGAGTAGGATTTTCTAAAATGATATTTTCTCTATACTATTTTTATGTTGCCTATTCCTTCTGGAGAAAATATCGTTGAAACGAAAAAATGCCGTCTCAGTGGTCAGGAGTTTTTTGTCACTGACAAGGACCTTGAATTTTATGATACAATTTCGCCTGTCTTTGCAGGAAAGAAATATGCGATTTCAGGTCCTACATTATGTTACGATGAACGCATGAGGAGAAGGCTTTTGTGGAGAAATAATCGTGGTCTTTCTTATTCTTCTGTTGAAAAGGGTCTTTCTATGTTCAATAGCGAATTTGGATATACTTCATACCAACCAAAAAAATATTGGTCAGACGATTGGTCCCCCTATGACTATGGACAGGAATTTGATTTTTCTGAGTCTGCCTTTTCTCAATTGCATAGCCTCAATAAAAAAGTTCCAAAATTGGCTCGCTCTATGCTCTCAGAGGAGAATTGTGATTATGTCAATCAGGCTTGATATGTGAAGGATTGTTACCTTATCTTTGAGTGAGAAACGTGTGAAAAATGCTACTATGGTGAGGACTGTCTCCATGCAAAGCATTGCTTTGATTTTTATGGTGCCCATCATTGCGAATTTTGTTATCAGATAATTGATTGTGTTCGTTGCAATAACCTCTTATTTTCCCAGAATTGCGTTGATTGCCGAGACTCTTTTTTTCTCGCTTCTTGTTTTGATTGTACTCATTGTTTTGGATGCATAAACCTCTCAAAGAGAGAGTATTGCTTCTTTAATCTGCAGCTCAGTAAGGAGGAATATTTCAATAGACTTCAAGACTTTTCGCTGGATCGCCATCTTCATGTTTTACAAAAAAAAGTGTCTGACTTTTTCTCCACCCAATTCTTTCGAGAGCATCTCAATAAAAAAACTGAAAATGTAGTAGGGGATAGGATATTTGAATCTCAAAATGTTTTTCATTCGTTTGATATTACTTGAGCCCGCGACATTCGTTATTGTGAGCTCATGAAATGACCCCTCCACAATTGTTATGATGTGAGTACTTTTGGTATTAATTCGTCATATTGTTTTGAATCTGTTACTGTGGGACATGGCGCGAACAGTGTTAGTTTCTGTGTGGAGTGTTGGGATAATGTAGGAAATCTCTGGTATTGTCTCTTTTGCAATAAGGGTATCAAGGATTGTTTTCTCTGTACTGGCTTGAAACAAAAAGCCGAGCATTGTATCATGAATAAACCCTATTCAGTCGCAGAATACGAACAGCTGTGTGGAAAGATCATAGACCACATGATCTCTACTGGAGAATGGTGAGAGTTCTTTCCTCATGAACTCTCTCCCTTTGGATACAATGAGACAGTAGCACAAGAGTATTTCCCTCTGACAGAAGAAGAAGTAAAAGCAAAAGGATGGAATTGGTACAGTGAACCTGTTAAATCTTTTGCAGGAAATGCTATTACACCATTTCCTATTTCAGAATACGATGAGAAAACAGTTTGATTTGAAGTTGCACAGAAGAACATCGATGCTCTCCTTGCTTGAGTCGTGAAGTGTGCAGTCACCGGGAAACCATTTAAGATCATCAAACAAGAATTAGCCTTCTACATAGAACACTCTCTCCCTATTCCTACCAAACATCCAGACCAGAGACATAAGGAACGCATGTCTCTCAGAAATCCTCGTGAACTTCATGAAAGAATCTGTCCTGAGTGTCAGCAAAAAATGATGACAATATACGGACCAAATCGATCAGAAAAAGTCGTCTGCGAGGAGTGTTACCGTAAACTTGTGTATTAGGGTATTTTCGGTATCATTTCTCCATGATTCCTTCTGGAGAAATGGCTGTTGAAAGTCGCATTTGTAAACATTGCAATGTTTCTTTTGATATCACGAATGCTGACGGAGATTTTTATCAAACAATTGGTGTTACTGTGCCGACCTGGTGTCCCGAGTGTCGCCTGATGCGCAAGATGAGCTGGTGCAATGAAGGAGTCTTATATCCGAATGTATGCCACGCTTGTAACAAAAATTTGGTTTCTTTTATTTCACAAAATGATGAGAGAAAAGTATATTGTTTGCAGTGTTACTTCGGAGACACATTTAACCC
>CAZLKD010000023.1:5906-11111 GCA_964560015.1 uncultured Candidatus Peribacteria bacterium | reverse complement strand
TTGATACTTTTGCTTGGGAATTTTCTATTCCAACCAACTATATTCTTCGTCGAGATGTCCTCTATGGTATTCCTGTTCAGAGTCTGATAACCAATGTCGTAGATGGTGATACCGTTGATGCCATGATTGATGGAAAGAAAACCCGTATTCGACTCCTCTGAATCGATACACCTGAAACGGTTCATCCCCACAAACCTGTTGAAAAATTTGGGAAAGAAGCGAGCGACTTTACCCGTCGAACTCTTGAGGGGAAAACTGTTTGGCTCACATTTGATACTGACCCAGTTGATTTGTATGGTCGGAGACTTGCTTATGTTTGGCAATGTGATGGAGTCTTTTCAGAGACTTCATGTATACTTTTCAATGCACAGGTTGTTTCATGAGGTTATGGTCGTATGGAGCGCCGATTTTCATTCCGTTTGTATGAAGATTTTGATGCACTGGAGAAACAAGCGAAAAATGAAAAAAGAGGCATATGGGGTGACCCAGAAGTTGCTCGAGAAATGAATACTCTCAGTGCTGACGAAAAGGAGGTACTTATGACCGATCAGGAAAAGAAATACCTCGAACTGCAAGCCGAACTTCTCACAGAATGCAGGGAAGATCCAGTATGATGCGAAGATAAGCCAAGCTGGGAAGAAGTGACAAAGAAAATAAGCACTCTCAATATCAATGAAAAGAAAACCTGAATTGTGCGTATTTCTGGACGCACGTGGTGAAATTTTCCAATTAAAATTACCATCTATGAATGAGATATATGAATCCAAAAAATTCAAACCACGAGCAGTGAGATAGGAGAGTATGAGGTTTCCTGGATTCCAACGAAAAAAGGAGTGTATCGGTTTGAAGTTTTTTTCGAACAAGATGATAACCGGGTGACAATAAAGAAGGATATTTCTGTAGAAATTTTGTCGACTCACTTTGACGAACCATTTACTGCTCGCATCGTACTGCAAGGGCAGATGGGTGATAATCGTTGGCTTGAGGATGATGTATTTCACTGCCGTAGTCGTGATTCTTGTTCTGTGAATGTTGCTGGTGAATCAAATAGAGACGAGGGGGTTTTGTATTGGTGGATCATGCCAGATGAGTCTGTGAGTGATGATAAAAATCCGAGTGCTATGAAACTAGAATACGGGTCGTACGAGATATTGCTCATTGCTACTGACACAATCACTGGTGAAGTCGCCACACAATCACTGCAGATTGACCACAAACCCATACCAAAAAAAGCCAAGAAACCTGCTTCATCGAAATATACTCTTGATCTCAAAGATGTTCCACAAGACAAGGGCGGGGGAGTCATGTATCATGAGAGAAATCCTCTGTCTCAGCTCATTGCCAGTCTCATAATACTGTGAATCTTGGGCTGAACTGTGTATTTGTATGTGAGAAAGGTATCTTAGTTTTTCAAGGCATTTAGTTATTGATTCTTATGTGGTTATAAATACAATTTACGTGGTATAATTATTTATTTTGCAATATGTACCTCATAAACAGAGATTTTCCGCTTAAGCCTGGGCCTAAATGTTTGAAAGTTCATGATATGCGGATACTTACTGCTCAGAAGCAGCCATCAGTGTCAGATGTTCTCAACGTTGTAGATGATGCGCCAAGTGCTGTCTTTGTTGTGCAAAAGCAATTAGAATCACTTGTATCTTCTATCATGGCACATAATAGAAACCTTTTAGCGCCAGACCATTTACGTATTTTAATTGCGGGTAGAGAAAAAACTAAAGTACACAAAAACGCTCCTATTTTTTGGATGGGAAAAAGTGGGGAAATTGATGGTTTTATCTCAATAATACCGCTGAATAACGTAGCGACATGGATGTTAAATTCTCGTGAAACAGTGGCATGAAAGGCTCACTATGATCCAGTAAATTGAGAAATGACGGCACTTTTTTGACCCAGAACCACCTCACCAATTATCAACCTCAAAGCAGAGTTTTTTAGTGGTCGAGTATTTGAGTGACTTCAACAGCCTGAACAAGATGTAGTTGGAGGTTGCTTATGTATATTAAAGTGACTTGGCTACTGAGAAAAGGAGGTTAGCGACCCGCTTATGATGCCAGCTATTTGGAGAATTATTCACACGGTTTATCTCTCAAGAAAATAGTATTTTATAGCTTTCTTAGTTCAGAAAAATACTTTGATTTTTCTTTTTTTACATTTTCTCTATACTTCCCGCGATTATTTCCCTATTTTTCTCTTATGCAAGCAACCAGTAAAAAAATCAATGCTCACACCTACGAAGTGACTATCAAGGAAAATATCGCCGAGATGGAGCACTACAGAAAGTCAGCAGCAAAAAAAATCGCTGAAGCTCAGCAATTTCCAGGTTTTCGAAAAGGTGATGAGGTCCCGGTGGATGTCATCGCTCGTGAAATAGGTGAGGACCGTCTGATGGGTGAGGCTATCGAAGAGGCACTTCAGGCGCTCTACCCAAAGGCGCTTAAAAAACTCGAAATTATCCCCGTTGATGTCGGTGAAATCACAAAAATTGCCTCTACAAAACCTCTTGAAGTCATCCTCAGTGTCGAGGTAATGCCAGAAGTGAAGCTTGATTTCAAAAAGATTGAAAAGATTAAAGTAGAAATCCCTGAAGTTTCTGTGTCTGATGAAGAACTTCAAAAAGAGCTCGATGAGATCATCGCTCGCAGCACACACTTCCATACTCGTGGTGCTCATGATGGTCATCATCATGATGAAAATGGTGATGTTGCAGAGGTGACTGATACTGCGATTCAAGTGTGAGATCGAGTCCGTGTGAATGCTCTTGGCTCCGATAAAAAAGGTGGTAAAATCGATGAGCGTATGGGGCTGAGAGATTTCGAGCTCACTATCGGTTCAAGATGATGATCCCTGGATTTGAAGAAGCACTTATAGGTGCGAAAGAAGGCGATGTCGTAGAATTTGAAATCACATTTCCAAAGGATTATCATAGTGCTGATTTTGCTGGAAAAGATGCGTACTTTTCTTGTACTATTCTCACTGTCGAATACCCACACAAGCCAGAGTGGAGTGAAGAATTTATCGAGCGTGTCTGGGGCAAAAAACTTCCTCTATCAGACTTCAAAGTCGAATACCGAGAAGCTATGCTCACTGACCGAAAAGACAAGGCTCGCTCTGAAGCAGAAGAAAAACTTTCTGGTGAATTTATCAAGGTGACAGATTTTGAAGTGGGCCCAAAGATGCTGGCAAAAGAAGTAGAAAATCTCTGGCAATATCATAACAAAGAAATTGAGAAGCAGGGCATGGAGGCAAAATCATATCTTGAGCACCTCAAGACAACAGAGGAAGCATTTAAAAAAGAGCATATAGAGCCATCAGCTACTCGTCGTATCAAATCGATGATTATCCTCGAAGAGATGAAAAAGCATTACAAGCCAGATATTTCAGAATCAGATGTCGTGACTGAGATGAAAAAAGTTTTTGCTCGTTATGCTGGAGACGCTGATTTTGAAAAGAGACTTATGGAGCTCGCAAAACCAGGCACTGACCACTTCAATGATATCAAATCACGCCTCGAGTATCGTGCGGTCATTGATCGGTTTCTCAAGTAATGTGTACCTTTTAAAAAAGCCCCTGAGACAGGGGCTTTTTTAAAAGGAGGTTTACTTCTGCACTTGCATCTTAACCAGTTCGACAGTCTTCTTTCCACGGCGGAGAATGGTATATTCGTATTCGCCAAAATCCATCATCTCACCAGCATTGGGGATTCGGCCAAAAATCGTATTGATGAAACCCGAAACGGTATCGTAATCAGGGCTCTCTGAGATATGAATGGGGAGAAAATCATTTACATCAGCAATCGTTGATTCTGTACGGACGATGTAGGTTCCAGGACGTTTTTCAACCACAATAGCTTCTTCTGTATCGTGCTCATCCTGTATTTCACCGACGAGCTCCTCCATGATATCCTCGAGTGTGACGATGCCCGCAGTTTCACCGTGCTCATTGGTCACGATGGCCATCTGAATATGGAGTTTCTGGAAATCCTTGAGGAGTTGTTCAATCTTTTGGTTTTGTGGGACGAAGTGCGCTGGTCGTATGAGACGTCGTAGGTCAATCTTTGTATTAGTGCGAAAAGCTGGAAGAAAATCCTTCAAATAGACAACACCGAGGATTTCGTCTATAGATCCATGATAGACGGGTATTCTCGAGTATCATTCAATGACGATTGTATCGAGATGCTTATCGAAATCTTCATCAATATCGATAGCATAGACGCGACTTCTCGGCACGAAGATTTGTCGTACGGTTCGATCATCAAATTCAAATACATTTTGGATGAGTTCATTGCTGGATTCTGCGATAGCTCCCCCTTCTTCTGATTCTGTGAGGAGGAGCTTTATTTCCTCTTCACTATGGACATCACGATGGGCACTTCCTGTGAAACCTGTGAATCGCATAATAACTCTCGTGAGCGTATCAAAGAGCCAGATGAAAGGAAAAAATATTTTTTGAAATATGATGAGGGGGAGTGAAATCCAGGCAGCTATGACGAGAGGGCTTTTGATGGCAAAGAGTTTTGGTATTTGTTCACCAAAGATGATATGCATGAGCGTAATACCAAACAATGCGATACCGAAGGCAAATGCATGGATGAGCGCTTCTGAGAGGTGAATATCAGAGAGCTGAACAAAATAGACTATCCATCGTGCGATAGCAGGTTCTCCGACCCAACCAAGGAGCAGGCTCGCGACAGTGATGCCAAGCTGTATTCCAGATAGATATGTATCGAGATGCTGGAGGATTTTTTTTGTGATAACCGCCCATTTTTTACCCTGTTTTATCTCGAGTTCGAGTTGGGAGAGTCGTATCTTGACGAGGGCAAATTCACTGGCTACAAAAAACGCATTGAGTGCAATCAGTCAGAGTGTTATGACTATACCGAGGCTGATGCTCATACTAGGGTCAGGATTCATATTCCGTATTATACAAAGATTCCCTATTGTGCAACAGTTGGTGCAGCGTTGGAGACAGTTGGTATACTACGAAATTCAGGATGCCTGATCTGACCACCGAGGTATCCCACATAACCGAGTCAGCAGATAAGAAGTGCATTACCTATGATTGTGACGATAAAGAGACGATTTTTCAAAGTGTATTCTCGTTTCCAGAGATAGAGCTGAAGTGCTATAAGTGCGAGGATGATGTATCCAAAAGTTGCTGCGACATCGGCTGCTTCGGAGTGTATTT
>CAZLKD010000023.1:0-5896 GCA_964560015.1 uncultured Candidatus Peribacteria bacterium | reverse complement strand
AGTGTATTTCAAGTGCGTTAGTACCTGCATCGTCCAATTTTGCTGTCATTGTGCCATTAAAAAATGCATGTTCTGTGCTTTCCCCACTACTCGTTGCGATAGGAATTGCTACTAGCGAAACTGCGAGGATGACGAGACCTATCCATTTCATAGAAATATCTTTTTTATACCATCACCAGAGGAGAGGTATCATCGCGAGAAAGGTTCCCATGATGGGGAGATGAACGACCATTATATAGATGTGAGCTAAATCAAACATAGCATAAGGTTAAAACTAAGTACAGAAAAAGTATACGTCTTATTTTGAAGTCTCAAGCTGTAGTACGTCAAGTGTCGCCAATTCTTTCAAAATACTCTCTGTTTCTGCGACGCTCGTGACCATCGCAAGTTTTTTTCGATATTCTCTCACACCTTCAAATCCATGGAGGTAGTGCGTGAAGTGTTTCCGAATTTCGAGGCATGCTCGACTTTCTCATTTTGAACTGACCATATATGCCATATGTTTTGTCATGACTAATAGTCTCTCTTCCCATGTAGGGGTATAATTTCCAGGGAGGAAACACCAGGGATTTCCGAGGGCACCTCTTGCAATCATAAATCAAGAGAGTGCATAGTTTCAGTGCATAGTGCATAGAGAGGAATCTGTTGTATTATTCATACAATCCTTTGTATGCACTGTTTCTATGCACTGTTTCTTGAGTTGAATTTTAGACAATCAATCCTCATAGTTCTTGCAATCACCATTTCCTATGACGGGAATTTTTACGTTTCTCTGGAGTTCTTTTATCGGTTCCCAGTTTGCATCTCACATATATTCTTGTTTGTAGGTTCTTCCATGGACAGTGATGAGACTGGCTCCTGCTTGTTCAAGCGCTTGTCCAAACTCGACGAGCTCTTCTGCACCATTCCAGCCGAGTCTGGTTTTTACAGTGACGGGAATAGAGAGATTTTCAGCGAGGATATTGACGATTTTCATAGCACGATTTCGGTCGACCATGAGTCCTGAACCGTATCCACACTTCACCACTTTCTTTGCAGGACACCCCATATTGATATCGACTCCTTGCGCCCCATAGGACTCGATGATTTTCCCAGCCGAGAGAAATACCTCAGGAGTATTTCCAAATATCTGAAAGACGAGAGGGTGCTCTATCGGATCATGAGTGAGAACTCGCTTGGCGAGAAGGGGATTGTGGTGGAGGCCGTCAGCACTATAGAATTCGCTGAATACGACAATATCTGGAGCGACTGTATGGCAAATTGCCCGGAAAGCACTGTCACAGTATCCATCCATGGGGGCGAGTGCGACGATGGGTTTATCGTGAGATGTGAAGTTTTCTATCCAGTTCATGTTTTATATTTTTTTCATATCAATAATAATATCCTCGGTAGGTATCAGTTTTTTTGTCTGATATTTTTCTATGATATCTCTGAGTTTTTCGATGTATACAAATTCCTCTTTCGGCAATGATTTTATTTCTTCGAGAGAATACCATCCTATACTGAGTATTTCTTCGGGGCTTGCTTGCGGTATACCGTTTTTGATTTTCCCTGCAAAGACATAGTGAAACGAAGGAGTGTTTCTCCCCAGATATATACCAATAAGTCAGCTGAGTTCAATCTCTACACCGACTTCTTCCATAGCTTCTCTTGTGGCACATTCCATAGGTGTTTCTCAAGCCTCCATATGGCCTCCGGGGAGATTGAGTTTGTTGTGGTTTTTTTCTTTTTTCTCACGAACAAAGAGGATGTTATTGTCGTCATCTGTGATGACGGTGCTGGCGTAGGCAATGAAAGTCATAGATATTATTTAATTGTTTTTCTTCTCCAAATCAAAAAAATCACAAATAATAATTCTACACTGGCGAGAAGTCCAAGGTAGAGTCAGTTTGTCAGAGAGAGATGCTCAATGGCAAAAAATGCACAACCAAGTTCTATAGTCCAAATGATATAGGAGGTGAGATCTTCTTTGTAAGGGGAGTAGTATGATTTTTTCCACGTAAAATAAAATCCGATCATATCAATGACGCATACGAGAACTATGGCCATGAGATCATTCTGGGTAAAGCCCCAGAGAATGAGGGTCAATAGGGCGCATGACAATAAAAATATATCTTTTTTGGTTATCAGCGTTTCGCCGTATTTTATCGATAGAATTGCTATAGATACATTACAGACTGCCATGAGGCATGGCACAATAACTCACCATCCAGCATCATTGCGTATGGAAACAATGGCAGCTATGCTGGCGAGCGTTCCCCAAAGTCCCCATGTGTAGAGATGGGGTTTAGTAGTACCTCGGAATATAGCTCGAAAATACGAGAAATAGGCGCTAGAGCCAAATATTCAACTCATGATTCACAGGAAGGCGTACATGGGCACACTATAAGAGAGGAGTGTATTTATGCAAAAATTGATATAATCATGAAATATGAAAACTTTTGTCCTCTTTGGCTCTACAGGAGACCTCGCAACACGGTATGTTCTGCCTGCTCTTGGTACTCTATTACAAAAATGAGTCTACAATAACCTCATCTGCGTTGGCCGTCGTGATTGGTCTCGCGATGACTTTCGTAATTTCCTTGCGCCATATTCTGACCTCCTCAACCACACAGAAACTATCTCCTACGTTCGTCTGGATATCGAAGGGGGAGATTATTCAGCCCTAAAGAATGTTATTCAAAATTATGAATTATGAATTATGAATTATGAGAGTGATTCTCAACTAAAAACTCATGAGGTAACCTATCACCTCTGCCTGAGTCCAGAGTATTTTGTTACTGTAGCAAAAGGACTAGCTTCTGTCGGCCTCAATACTTCGAATGCCTCTGTAATGATTGAGAAACCATTTTGACATGATCTCAAGACCGCGATTGCCCTCAATCTGGAACTTCAGAAATACTTCCGAGAACATCAGATATATCGTGTAGATCACTATTTATGAAAGAATTTCGTTCGTGAGCTCCGTGATTACAGACTTGCTCAAAAATGAGACTGGTATAGTGATCGCATAGCTGAAATACACATCGTAGCACGAGAGACTCTCACCATAGAAGATCGTGGTGCATATTATGATAAGAATGGTGTGACGAGAGATTTTCTCCAGAACCATTTGTTGCAAATACTCGCTCTTTGTACTATGAGGATGCCACTTATTCGCCATGATAATTGTGAGGTTGGTCTCTGAAATCCTTCTCTCGAAGAAGATGAAATCCGGGACAGGATTTTCATGGCCATATCCAGTGTCGCTCCACTCTTGCTCGATCCACGGCATGATATCATCCTCGGACAGTATGAAGGTTATAGAGAGACTCCTGGAGTTGCCGCAGACTCGAGAACTCCCACATATATATTTACCAATCTCGTTATCGATAACAATCGGTGGCTCTGAGTAAAGGTGACTCTCGAGACAGGTAAAGCTCTAGACCGCAAAGAAAGTTCTGTGAAATTTGTATTTCGAGACGGAACAGAAAATCTGTTTTCAGAAACTGCTGATAATAAAAATAATGCTTACGAGACACTGCTTGAAAGAGCTATCAATCGCGATGCATCGTATTTTGTCCGTTGGGATAGTGTCCGTGCTGCTTGGCAGGTTGTGGATGATCTCCTTCATTGCACCGATAATTGTCCGATATTGCAGATGTACCCAGTCTGATCAAAAAAAGTATAGCACAACTAGCCTCCTCGCACATGTTGTGCAGCTCTAATCATGTCCATTCCCAACCTCATGAATTCATCCTCTTCCAAAGTCATAGGGAGATAATTGAGACTTCCTGAAAAGACATTTCGCTCAACTTTTGGCGGTACAGCTGTAATGGGAAGATATTCACGGAAAAAATCTGCATCCCGTACGATCTGACACGAATCTATTCCTAGACAGGTCTGCCATTCATCTCTATCAATACTTGATATATTCCGTAATCAAAATAGTTCTTCATATTGTTGTGACTGTTTCCAGTCGGTATAGCGTCAAGAAGCTATCATATACCTATGAAATGTTGTTAAAAGAGCTCCAGTATTCATCAAGAGTGGTCGGGCAATTTCACGGAGAGGGGACTCCAATCATGGAGTTAAATGGTTAATTTCTGTCAGTAAATCGCCTGAAATATTTTCTTCCGTAGATTTTTTGACAAAACTCGGATGGTTTCTGGCTCGTATAAAATCTACTCTTGCTTGAGCGAGTTTCATGAGATTAGCCTGCCATCTCGGAGAGCCAATCTCTTCATCTAAATTTTCACAAAAAAGACGTGTCACCAAAAGTCTCAAACGTATAATGGATTGGGGTATGTATATAGAACCGTATTTGTGCTCCAGGTTTTGCAAATGTTTTTCCAGTGCGTTCATTAATATTATTATAATTAAAATAATTATAAGTAAATAAATTGCTCTTATATATTATAAAACCACTGGCTCCTTACTTTTTTCTTTATTTGCTTCACGGAGCTCTAAGAGGAGAATCCTTGCGCAACTTTGTATAGCATTATTGGGCTTGAGATCAAATTCAAGACCATCTGTATAATGAATAGTACTTCATATAAAAGGGTGGAATGCGACAGTTTTTCTCATTTCTTCGCGGTCTTTTCATATTCTCTTTTCAAAGATGGAAATCAGGAGGTTCTCTGCCCAATCCGCATATAAGTCTGGATCTCACGGGTCTTCATAAGGGATTCTTCATTTTCTCATTAATTCCTCTGCTTCTTTTCACAGTTCATCCGCCAACTTTTTTACAGTATTCCATTTTTCTCTCCATTCTTGTTCAGGGGGTATTTCGTCTAAGGTGTGAGTAGAGAGAGACATATTGATATATTTTCTTGATTTTATTACTAAAGGCAAGAAGATAGTTCCATGAAAATAACGCACTCATACGAGGATATTGCTACATGGTTTCAGATGAACTTGAGACACATGATGGAGCTTACATCTGAGGTCAATATCGGCCTTCCTGGTGGGAGCTCTCTCGATGGTTGGTACGAGCATGTCCTCATGCATCCAGAAATCTGGCGTGGCATAGATGTGACGAGATTACGATTTGGACTTGTCGATGAGCGGTGTCTTCCAAAAGGTGACAAGGAGAGAAATGATGCTCATGTGTTGGAAAAATTTGTCTGACCACTGTGCGAGATGTGAATATTGCAACTATCCCAGTTTATTACCCCGTGAGATCGCGTAGAAGCTCAAAGCTATGAGCGGGAGATAGCATTTTTTGATATAGCTTTTTTCTGAATGGGGCCTGACGGACATATTGCGTCACTTTTCCCACATCACCCTTGATTGACCATACAAGGAAGCCGGTATATAGATATCACTCATGCTCCGAAGCCTCCCGAGAATCGTATTTCACTTTCTGTTTCGGGTGTTCAAATCCCATTTACGTGCCTCTTCGCTGTCTGAGCTCAAAAAAAAGAAGCTCTTGCAAACTTCCTCAATGATGCGGTGGATGTGGCTGATTGTCCAGCGAAACTTCTCAAGCCGGAAATGGTATTTGATGGTACAGTGTAGATTCCACCTCGCGTCTTCGCAGAGCTCAGACTTGGCTGGAATGACGGGCACTAGAATTCTCCCGTTCCTTCTGTTGTTAGTGGGCGATCTCCACCGTCAGTCATATGGATATCTACATCGGTGAGATTGATAACGTGTGTTTCAGGGAGCACAGGCGTCATGGTCCAGTTGATGAGCGTATCGCCTTTATGAATCGTTGTTGGAGTTGGAAACTTGATCACTACTTTTTTTGAATAGTCTTCATCGACGAAACTCACATTACCAACAAGCGAATTGGCCTTGCTGAGAATCACTGATTCATCATCATAATTCAGTGTTCCTTCTATGCTGCTCACATTTGTTGCTGTGACATTGACCTTGAAAGCAAGACTTTTTTCACTGGCGACGAGATGAGCCT
>CAZLKD010000022.1:0-11135 GCA_964560015.1 uncultured Candidatus Peribacteria bacterium | reverse complement strand
TGAGGATCGCTCACAAGAGCAGGCTGGGCATCGAGAATTCTGTGAACTTTTGACAACGCCAAAGATGCTGATCATCTTTTTTGATGAGGAGAATTCTTATCGTCAGGAGTTGTTCGGGGTTTATACATAAATTAAGCTCCAGGAATATTTTTCTTACGCCAAGGAAGATAATATTTCTTCATGAGTGGCATAACCCATACTTCTGATAAAACTTGCACTGAGTTTTTTCCATCAACAAGTCACATCCTCGCTGGACATGTCATAGTACCAAGATCTTTTCAGAGTGTTCATTGCTCCAGAAGAACATTATGTATGGTCATAAAATGACGCTCAAGAAACCTATAAAAATGAGCTGAAAATCCAACTTTTCCAGAACGAACCAACTCAGTTCAGTTTTTCCCAAATCTTTCCCTATAGTGTTTTTTTGCGTAGTCAGCTATACGGCTAAAAAGAGTGAATTCTTTCATGGTTTCTTGCAATCACAAATGTATCCGCGGCATAAATGCATCAATTTGTTCGTTACTCATAATAACGTCATCATGCTCTTGTTTTTCTTCAATGGCTCGCATAAACTCTGCAGTAAAAGATGAGATTCATCCACCCAGATGCCGTGCAATTCATAAGAGTTGCTTCTTTTTTTCTATTGCACGAGCTCAGTGAATTTTTTCATCTTCATCAAGAAGAGGTACTTTTTCACACAAACTAAAGGCAAGTTCCCAGATCGCCATTTTCCCATCTGGATGTTTCTTAATTTCTTGAGAAATTTTATTCCACCATAAGCTCCTCCAGGTGAGAAAAGTATCATTAAGAAAAAGGCGGAAAGAGGCCTGCCCCGCCTTATCAAAAGAGAGAAGAGCTTCTCTGGTAATATGTTCTTTTGCATTGATTCATCTTTCAAAAGCGTGAATACTCATTCTTGCCTCAAAAGTTATCACAAGATGACCAAGTCACAAACGCATAAAATCATTCGCCTCATCCCGTACATATTTTGTAAATTCCGGCAGTATACATCCCACGAGAGCAGCAAAAGCATATCGATCATCTATACCCTCTTTTCTCCAAAGAGGCTCTCTGTTTTCTTGCACAAGCTTCAATTTATCCATATTTTGAAACCAATTCCATGCTATCGCAATATCAGGTGTTTTTGGTATCAATATACGCTTAGCAAGGGTTTGGAATCTCCCAATATGACTTTTAATGTGATTATAAGGACATTTTGATGCACTTCAGGAAGCATGAGCATGTTGGCGAGGATGCTTCATAAAATCATCTAAATCTTACAAACAATCCCATTACACTGCATATTGCGTTCTGAGGATTTCTCACATTTTTTACCAACACAGACATCGTAGATATCGCCTGGTGCAGGAGCAGTAATTGTCGTTTCTGCGAGGTTCGGAAGTTCTTTCATTCCTGATGTGAGGGCGTCCATTGCTTCTTTTTCACCGTGAACAAGGAATATCTGTTTAGGATTTCCGCAGTGTGCAGCAAATTCAAGAAGTCCTTTTCGATCGGCATGTCCAGAGAAAGCATTAAATACTTCTATCTGCATTTTTACTTGTTTTACTTCATCAAATATTGTCACCTCTTTTGCTCATTCGAGGAGTTTTCGGCCAAGCGTATTTTCTGCCATATATCCGATAGCGAGGAGGAGGTTTTTCTCGTCTTCAATATTATTTGAGACATGGTGAACGATGCGACCGTATTCAACCATACCAGACGCTGCGATGATGATGGCAGGATAATTGATACGATCGAGCCCTTTTGATTCTTCTACAGTACGAGTAAAACGAACACCCTCCCCTTCTAGGAACGGAAAGAGACCTTCGTCACCAGCATTGAGGATTTCCTGATCGAAACATTCTGGATGGATTTTGAAAATATCAGTAGCCCCTGTTGCAAGTGGTGAATCCACGTAGATAGGGAGTTTCATGATCTTCCCCTGATGCATGAGGAGACGAAGCACGTAGAGAATTTCCTGTGTACGTTCGACAGCAAAAGCGGGGATGAATATCTTTCCACCACGGGCCACGGTATCGTTGATAACCTTCATGAGTCTATCTTCAACCTTATCGAGCTCATCATGAAATCGATTTCCATAGGTCGATTCTGTGATAAGGATGTCGATATCCTTGAGTTGCGTCGGTTCACGAAGAATTGGGAGGTGTTTACGTCCGAGATCGCCCGTGAAACAGAAACGAATGTGCTCGCCTGTATCTTTATCATCTATTTCCCATTCCTCGAGAGCAGAACCGAGGATGTGGCCTGCATCGTGAAATGTCATAAAAACGCCTGTATGAAGAGGGATTTTTTGTTCATACCCGACAGAGCGAAACTGCATCATAGCGGTTTTCGCATCTTCTTCGGTATAGAGAGGTTCGATAGTTTTTCCATGTTTTTGTGACATATGCTCTGCATCATGGGTCTGGATGCGGGCACTATCCTGGAGCATGATAGAACAGAGATCACGAGTTGCGTGAGTACAGTAAATCGGGCCAGTGTATCCGTTTTTCACGAGAAGTGGGAGAAGTCCTGCATGATCGATGTGAGCATGCGAGAGTATCACAGCATCTATTTCATTCGTTTTGATGGGGAGAAACCTATTGGCATCATCAGATTCCTTGCGATGCCCCTGAAACATACCACAGTCAAGGAGAAAGGTCTTCCCATTGACACGGAGGAGGTGTTTTGACCCAGTAACTGTCTGGGCAGCGCCGACGAATTCAAATTGCATAAAAAAGGATTAGATTGGTATACAAATCCAGTGTATCATTTTTTGAGAGAAAAAACAAATGAAAAAGCATAGCCAATTTAGGCTGTTTTTGCATACGTAGCAAACCGTGAAAATTCTTCTGTGATTTTTGCACGATCTTGCAGATATATTCTAAAAGGAAGTCCCTGACATCACTGCTTTTCAAAGACGATAAATTCGTCCGTCTTAGGCATTCACAATATTACCATGCTATGGTCTTTGCAAAAGTAACTCTCTGTCCAATGTGTTGCAAATACAGGGAAACCTCATGTTTTTATAGCTTCATCCAGGTCTGTAATGGTAAATTTTGCAGAGTAATCAATGTTCATCGGAAATTGTATATCATATCACTGCATTCAATATGAAAAATCACCCATAAGCCAATCTACTATTCCATGGCAATTAGAACCTATACGAAACTCTTGTAAAATTTGATGTTGCCTTCTTTGCGGCTCATCCGCCCAAGAGGTGTTATAGAGTACTTCTTCGGCATATAAGCATGTCCATATTTTTCTCGCAATTTTTCTTGGTAATTGAATTATCGCTATCTCTTCATCCATTATCGCAAAATCATATCTTCACTTTCGTGCTAAATAAAGATCGGCCGTTCATTCTATTGGGAATTTCATGGTATTATTGAACTTTATTTGTTTGATAGAAATATGTAAACGATTCCAGGTCACAAATACGTGAACTTTTGAGGAGAAAAGGATTATTGTTATATCATAACTTCTCAAATGTTAAAACACGTTTCTCCTGAGAAGCCCCATTCTCAAAAGTACCAAGAAAGACTACCGAATGATGCACTTCCGGATCAAAAAGGATACACGTCTTATTTTGTTGTGCTTGAAAAAAATGAGACAAATTATCTATTTTTCTTTTGCCATCAAGAATGGGCTTGGCTATAGACCTCCATGGCATAGGGGAGATACCTCATTCAGTAAGTAGCTCTAAAGCAGTTCCATGACAATTAGATTGATGAACTAAATTATATGATGGACGTTCTGTAGGGTCTAGTAAGGACAATCAGCGTGGAAATGGGACACCCTTGAGTTGAGTCATATATTCCCGAAAGGGTTCCATCATATCGAGAGCATAAGAAATCCTGTCACCAACTATTTTTGACACTTGGAATACAGATGCCCCTTCAGGAACAACGAAAGACCAGGCCTCATCTTGCTGCACAAGCCTCATATCACAATTATCAATTCAATATGACTTCATCCTATGAAGTTTAACAATTTTTGACTTTTTATCAAATATTGTATGAAAATCAATTTTATGTGCTCATTTTCCTCCAAAACTGACACTTATCGCCTCCGTTCATCAGATTTTTTTTGGTCCATCAATTCTCATTTTTTGGGAAGAAATCAACAGGTGTGATGATGCCACCGGAGAGGTTGTTTTCAAGAAATATTTTCTCTAGATCACCGTACAATCATTCGATATCGTCATCTCAGAGACGCTTTCAGTATGGCGGATTGGTGATGAGATGAGCACCTGATTCGTAGGGCATATCTCGCATCTCCCCTTCCCTGAATTTTATAGTATCGAGGACACCGGCACGAGAAGCATTTTTGCAGGCAATATCGATCATGCGAGGGTCAATATCACTTCCAAAGATACTATAGGACTTATCATATTTCTTCTGGCGAGCCTCTTGGAGAGCTTTTTCATGACATGGGAGGTCGTACCAAGGGAAATAGAGGTAGTCAAATTCTCTCTGGAGACCTGGGGCAATATTTCGCGCAATCATCGCTGCTTCGATAAGAAGTGTTCAACTACCGCAGAGAGGATCATACAGTGGCGTACGAAATTTCCAACCGCTGAAGAGGACGAGCGCTGCCGCAAGTGATTCCTTGAGTGGCGCCTCCCCTGCCTCTGTACGGTATCAGCGTTTATGAAGGGCATCACCGGAAGTATTGATGAGGATTCGGAGCTCATCATTCACAAGGAGAAAAAATATCTCGATAGGATGACTATGTTCATTTTCTTTCCAGAAATCATCCCCGCCCATGAGAGATCGTATGATGGCTTTCTTGCCAAGAGACTGCATACTGGGAGTATGTGTCACGATAGATCGATTGGTCGTCGCAGAGACGAGGATTGGCGTACCGACAGGTATCCATTTTTTCCAGTCAATACTTTCCACGACCGCAAAAAGCATTTCAAGCGAGGTGACTTCTATTTTTTCGACTTCGATATAGATACGATTGGCCACACGAGACCATATATTTGCTTTGGTGAGAGTCATCATATCCCCTTCAAATCCTACAAGCCTATCTTGCCCATAGGTCACGTGGATATCCTGTCGTTCGAGCTCAGAACGCACGAGAGATTCGACACCATTGATACAGGTAGCAAGGAAATTGGTCATAATTATTGGCAATGAAGGATATCAACAGAATTCGCTGGAAATCGACTTTTATGTGACACTTCGATGACATATTGTGCTGGACGAGCGTGATAGATCATGGGGGTACCAGTTTCACTCTCGGGCCTCATATTCCGCACGAGATCAACGAGCTTTCAATGCGCATTGTAAAAATAAATATCAAGAGGTATCAACGTATTTTTCATCCAAAACGATTGCGGTGCCTCTTCAGAAAAGAGAAACATCATCCCGCATCGTTTGCATAATTGTGTTCTATTCATGAGCCCCTGTGATTGCTCTTCTGGAGTACGAGCCATCTCGAGACTCCAGCTCCCCTCTGGGGAATCTATGAAACAATGATATCGCGAATTAACGTGAAATAACACAAAAGAGACGACACTAATCGTAAAAAGGACCACAATAAGGCTCGAAATCTTCATAAAACAAATGTATCGTATTTTTAGAACTTGCAAGAGGCTTTATTTTGATTTCTATCAGATATTTTTATAATTCCCCTATGCTTTCGCTCTACAACACACTTTCGAGAAAAATCGAACCATTTAAGCCGCTCAAGGAAGATCAGGTAAAATTCTACGCTTGTGGCCCAACAGTCTACAACTACGCGCACATAGGCAATCTCTGTTGCTACACTTTTGAGGATATCATCATCCGTAGCCTCGAGTTCCTCGGATATAAGGTCGATGCACTCATGAATCTCACCGACATAGATGATAAAACCATTCGTGATAGCCAAAAAGAACACAAAACGCTCAAGGCTTTCACGGAACACTATACAAAACTTTTCTTTGAGGATCTCGATAAACTCAATGTAAAAAGCTTTAAGCGCAGTAAGCCAATTTCCGAACTTGTCCCTGAGATGATTGGTATGACTCAGAAGCTCATAGATTCAAAACATGCCTACATAAGCGATGATGGCTCTGTCTATTTTGACATCAAAAGCTTCAAAAAATATGGAAACCTCGCACATCTCGACACGAAAGGGATGAAAGCCGGGGCGCGAGTCAAACAGGATGAATACGAAAAAGAAAGTGTCAGCGATTTCGCTCTCTGGAAATGATACGATAGCGCTGATGGTGAAAATTTCTGGGAAGCACAATTTGAGACAAAAGATGGAGCACAAACACTCAAAGGACGACCAGGATGGCATATAGAGTGTAGTGCTTGTAATCTCTGGGGACACGGAGAGCAAATCGATATCCACATGGGTGGAGTTGATCTCATATTCCCCCATCATCAAAACGAGATAGCACAAACAGAATCCGTTACTGGGAAGACTTTTTCGACCTACTGGATGCACACAGGACACCTCCTCGTCGATGGCAAGAAAATGAGCAAATCCCTCGGTAACGTATACCAACTTCAAGACATAGAAAATAAATTTTCAGAAAAAACACATCTCGTCCATCGTGCTTTTCGTATGATGTGTCTCCAAAACCGTTATCGCGAGAATTTCAATTTTACCTTTGACCGACTCGAGAGCGCCATGGCAACCGTGACAAGTCTAGATAATACACTGAAGCGTCTCAAATCATACGCGCCAAGAAATACAAAAGTCCGACGAGAATTCAGGGATGAACTCCAGGAATCAATGCAAAAATTTGTCTCAGCCCTCGAAAATGATATCGATACTGTGATAGCTCTTACTGAAGTTTTTGAACTGACAAATCGTATTAATCGCGATATCGATGACATCTCTCTGACGACAAAAGAAGTCTCTTCTGTTATTGAAATACTGAAATCATGGGATATGGTTATGTGAGTTATGAATTGGTCACTGCTTGAGGATTCAAGTATACCAGAGAATATCACCCATCTTGCACAGGAACGAATCGAAGCAAAGAAAAACAAAGACTATGCGAGAGCGGATACCATACGAAAAGAGATTGAATCGGCAGGATTTAATCTCATCGATACAAAGGAAGGATTTATTATAGAAAAAAAATAAATGTACCTCTTCCTCGATACACTCTCAGATCCGTGCTCTATCATCCTCTTTGACGAAAAGAGAAACATACAGGATTCACGAAGTTGGACCGGTAAGAGAAAAGAATTTGATACCCTTATCGAAGAAATTGACGGTTTTATATCCAAAAATTCTCTCTCCTATAAAGATCTTGCGGGAATTGTAGTTATTGTCTGACCAGGAAGTTTCACAGGAACACGTGTGACAACCCTCATAGCCAACACGCTCGCCTATAGTTTCAAAACACCACTCTTCCCTCTCACCGTAGGAGAATTTTTCGCGCTTCAGGATGCACCAACCCCTTGGATTATCCCCGTCACAAAAAAAGAAGTGTTGCTTTGGAAAACCAAAAATCCAGAAGAATACTCTCTCACTAAAATAGAAGAACTCGATGACGACAGCTATGCAAGCATGACTCCAATTGACTTCAGTGAGGGCAAAAGTACAATACGGTGGGCGCATGACTATGCTTCTGTTGTTTGCGGGCTTGGCCTGCATACATCGACAACCAAAGTACAACCACTTTACGCAAAGACCCCAAATATTACCACCCCTTCCTCTCATGCATGAATCGACACCAGACATAGATAATCATTTAGAGTGTGTAGCGATCAAGCTCGAACCAAACGAACACCTCCACATGATAGTCCGTAAGCATTGGATTATTTTAATTGAGAGTATAGCTCTTACGTTGATTCTTCTAGCTGTCTGTGCAGGCGCTTATATGGTAGCAGAATTTGCTCATGTTCCCTCAATTTTTACACTCCTGACGATTATTGGCATCAGTATGATAGGTTTTCAGTATATTTTTATCCATTGGGTCAATGATGAACTCGATGTCCTCATACTCACCAATCGGCGCATTATCACGCTCGATCAGATCAATTTTCTCGACAGGAAGCTCTCTCAAACAACTATCGATAATGTCCAAGAAGTAAACTCCTCCACTTCAGGGCTCATGGGAAATATATTTGAATATGGTAACATGGTCATCAGAACTGCCAGTGACATGTCAAACGATAAATCAGATTTTCAAATCACAAAAATCCCCCACCCCATCGAAACTTCTCGAAAAATTCATGGATACATCGATGAATACCGCCACGAACTTGGTCGATAAAATATGTCTGAAATAAAACTCCATGATAGCTGGAAAAAAGGCCTCTCACAAGAGTTTGAAAAACCATATTTCAGTAACCTCTCGCAATTCATAAAAAATGAGATACTGGCGGGAAAAACTATCTATCCTCACCCAAAAAATATTTTTGCTGCTCTTGATACAACTCCATTTGAATCTGTGAGAGTTGTCATCCTCGGGCAAGATCCCTATCACGGACCTGGTCAAGCACACGGACTCTGTTTTTCAGTCATGGAATGAGTGAAAAATCCCCCATCACTCATGAATATTTTTAAGGAAATAAAAGGCGATCTTGGTATACCTCTACCAAAAAATGGAGACCTCACTCGTTGGGCAGAACAAGGAGTACTTTTATTAAATACAACCCTCACAGTCCGCGCAGGAGAACCCATGTCACACACAGGGAAATGATGGGAAACCTTCACTGATGCGATTATCCAAACTCTTTCCGATAAGCGAGATTTTCTCATATTCCTGCTCTGGTGAAGCCATGCACAAAAAAAGAAATCACTGATTGATACAAAAAAACATATAATACTCGAAGCTCCCCACCCCTCTCCCCTCTCAGCTCACCGTGGCTTTCTTGGCTGCGGTCATTTTAGCAAAACAAATACTCTCCTTCGAGACCACGACTTAAAAGAAATTGAGTGGTAAGCTAAGCATACCAGCAAAAAAATGGAAAATTCATAATAAATTCAAGCGGTATGAAAGTACTTTCTGCTGGAATGAAGACAAGTTTTTGAATATGCCCTGGAGCATAAATCTCATAGAGAAACTTTACCCTCTCAAGCGAAGACCGAGAACATATAACGTACACATGTCCTTCTGTCTCTTGTATATGTTTGAGACATGCGAGGATATTTCCTTTCGTGGTCTGAGAAGCCTCTTCGATATGAACAGGGCAATCTATTCATTTATCTCTTAAATACTCACCTCAAACCATCGACTCACTTTGATATCACTCTCTTGTCACTCCTCAGGAGAGAAGAATGGATGAAACTGCTCATTGTATAGCCAAACTTCTCACGAGTTCCAGTCGTTCTCGATAATCAGGATGAAGAGCCCCATCCTTCTCGAGTATTTTTCCATGAACGATAGCGAAACTCATAATAAAAACTAATCTTCCAATTCTTTCATTTTCTGTAATTTCAAGAGGTGACCATAGAGACCACTTGATTCATGAGCGAGATCACGATGCGATCAGCGTTCGATGATTTTTCCCTGATCGAGGACAATGATTTCATTGCAATGACGGAGTGTCGAGAGCCTATGAGCGATGACTATCGTAGTCTTCCCTTGTGCGAGATTCCAAAAAGCATCCTGCACAGCAGATTCAGACTCACTGTCGAGATGAGAGGTTGCCTCATCAAAGACGATAATCGGTGCATCCTCGAGAAATACTCGGGCAATACCGACACGCTGTCTCTGCCCGCCCGAGAGCTTGACTCATCGCTCACCAACAACGGTTTCGAGTCCAAGAGGCAGAGAATCAACAAATTCACTCAGAAAAGATTTTTTGAGCACATCGCGGATCTCAGTCTCACTCGCATCAGGTTTTCAATAGATGATGTTATGTCGAAGAGTGTCGTTGAAGAGTATGGTTTCTTGTGGGACAATACCAATCTTGGATCGAAGGTGTGATTTTGTGAGCTGATCATTTCTGATACCGTGAATAGAAATACTTCCCGATTGTACATCATAAAATCTGAGCAAGAGTTTAACCAGAGTTGTTTTTCCTGCACCTGACCGCCCGACAATACCATAGGATTTTCCTGGAGAAAAGGTCAAGGAGAGATTATCAAAAATAGGCTTGTGATTTGGATAGGCGAATACGACATCAGAATACACTATTTCATACAGGTCGCCTCTTCAAAGCTCATTCCATCGTTTTTCGCATACATCGTCAGGTCTATCAATAACGGTATTGGGAGTTTCGAGAAGATCAAAAAATGGTTCGAGATCCGTGAGATATTTCATGATATTTCTCCATTCATTCGCGAGGAGCATGAGTCCTGGAAGAAGCACTGAGATAAGGGCAACGATAGACGCGACATCACCGACGGACATTTTTCCTGCAAAATAATCTGAGATTGCCACAGAGAAACAACCAAACATCATGCCGCCGAGAAGTACTGCAGTAGCAATCTGGAGCAAGAGATAACGCGAAACATAAGGACGCTCAATAGCACGATATGCATCGGCAGCTGCATAGTATTTTTCTCTTTCTCGTTGTTCTTGGGAAAAGAATTTTACAGTATCAAAGTTTGTCAGATTTTCGACCTGAATAGCGTCAACCTTATAAGAAGCCTGTCTGAGCTTTTTTCGGGCAAGATGCTGAGTCCAGCCAAACCACGTGATAAAAGTGAAATAGAGCAACATCGATACTCCAAATATGAGACTAATAAGCGATGAAAATCCAAAGAGGAAATACCCAACCACCAGTATCTCGAGTAGTGTCGGCACTATCTGAAAATGAAACTCTACTCACATACGGATAAATCCATTTTCTCATTGTTTCATGATACTCATGAGTGCTCCACTCGACTTATCACTGTGAAAAGTAAAATCGAGGTCTTGCAGGTGGGAAAATAATTTTTTATGAACTTTTCTGAGAGAATCCCAGGATCCTTCCCAATTTGATTCCCACATCTGTCAGACATATATCAATATCTGCGCGCACAAATAACTCCCCACAATAACCAGCAGAGACTGCAAAGCGTACTCCCTATTACCGGTCGTAAGAGCATCAACAAAATGCCTCAAATAATAATTTGAAAAATGGAGAATAATAATTCCGATAAATGCTGTCACCATACCCCACCAAAAAGATGGCGCATTGGGGAGCATATATCCATAGAGTTTTCTCCAGGTGACAAAGAGTTTCATA
>CAZLKD010000021.1:11025-11298 GCA_964560015.1 uncultured Candidatus Peribacteria bacterium | reverse complement strand
CATGCTCGTAATTATCAGGCATTTTTATTTTATATGAAGTTTATAAATAGTTATTTTCTAGTTAATTTTAATTTGTCAATATTTGTGAATATATTGCGAAATAAACACATAGTTATTGAGTGCTAATCTGGACGAGAATTTACACGAAAAATCCGCACAAAGCAGATTTTGCTAATCTTTTGTAACAAGAAGATGTCCAGCAAGTATCTGTGTCGTCTGTAGTTGGGCTAACCGACTCTTCGGGACGTACTTTCGGAGGAAATAAAAACCTCT
>CAZLKD010000021.1:0-11015 GCA_964560015.1 uncultured Candidatus Peribacteria bacterium | reverse complement strand
TTTAATATATATTCATTATCATGAACACTATTCTGATTATCCTCTCCTCCATTCTCTCCAGCATCCTCTTTAATTCTATTCTGGAGTGGGTTCTTCCCAACCAAGCACATGGTAAACAGAGTTAACTCTTCTTATTTTCAATATTCCAATAAATGGGGGCACAGAAGCATATCCGGATCTCCTGAGAATTTCTTCTTTTGTTATGCCAGCATCCCCCTTTTCCAGAAAGTGATCCACCAATATATAGAGAAGTATACGATAATGAACACCAGAAATCATAAAGTCCTCTCTTGTTCTTTTAGTGTGTTCTAATATTTTTGTGACAATTTCCTCAATATCTCGAACTAATAAAATAGTTCTGTCGCTATTTTTTGACGATTTAAGCGGAATCAAAACTTCTTTTAATTTTCTATCACTCTCAGACATAAAAATAACATAATAAGGTATATATATTACTTTATAACTTATTCTATTTTGTCAAACATCCTTAATAAAAGGAGAACCCTTTAATTACACAGCCGTCACTTATGTACTTATCAACTCTTCGGGACGTACTTTCGGAGGAAGTAAATAAAGAATTGAATACGTCTGTCATTGCGAACATTCTGAGCTTGTCGAAGAAGGTGTGGCAATCCAGGGAAATGGATCGTCACGTCGCATTACCAAAAAGCTTCTCGCGATGACGATTCATATTTTTGTATACTATATCTTCATTTTCCCTCTAAACCCTCTCACCGCATAATACGACTCTGCCCCGTTGTGATAGGTGAAGACAGTATTGTATCGGCGATCACAGAAGATGGCTCCACCGAGTTTTCTGATATTCGCTGGAGTATTTATCCAGGTCGATGTCTTTCGGTCAAATTCTCCGAGGGTTTGTAAGTATCGGTATTCTTCTTCGTCGAGTATCTCAACACCCATAGTCTCTGCCATATTCATAGCACTGTCTTTTGGTTTGTGTTCTTTACGGGCTTTAAGTGCCGCATCATCATAACAGAGACTCACACGTCCCTTTGGACTCTCTGGTGAGCAGTCGCAGAACGTGATTTCTTTCCCAAACACGACCACATCTGGTTCACCACCCGTCTCCTCCATCTGTGCGAGTGTCGCAAGTATTTTTGGATTTGAGGCAAGCTTTGCTTCGACTACATCCCAATCAACACCTGTATGACGCTTCATATTTTGTGCGAATCTGGTTCTGAGTGTTGTGAGGATTTCTGTATTTTTAGGCATAGAAAATAATTATATATTCATCGAAGCACACACGGCTTCGAGGCGATCGAGATTTTGTTCATTTGCTGGTTCACACACAGAACGGACTTGTTCCGCCACTTCTGCTGTTTCAAATGCTTGAATCCATGAGATATGCGTCTGGTCGCCCTCGGGTGTGAGCTCTATCATGAGGACAAAGTGCGGGAGCGGGATATGTCTGATGACGATTTTATGTGGTGATACTTCCTCAAACACACATTCATTGTCATAGTGCGTATCATCTGGACCGTGCATCACGAAGACCCATCGTCCACCAGTCTGAAATTCAAACGTTTCAAACGTATTTGTAAATCCCTCTGGCCCCCACCACTTGGCAAGCTTCTCTGCATCCTGAAATGCAGCAAAAATAGTCTGCGGTGAAAATGAGACAGTTCGCTCATTGCTGATGATGGCATCTTTGTTGGTCATGTGATATAATTAATGTTCTATTCTATTATCTCGTGGATTTCTGTTTTGCAAAATAAAAACCTCCCGAATTGAGAGGTTTAAAAAATTCCATTCTTTTACTTTTACTGTTCTCTTTTACTATTTTTGCTTCGCAAAAATTTTGGTGACCCTATGGAGAATCGAACTCCAATTGCAGGAATGAGAATCCTGTGTCCTAGCCGTTAGACGATAGGGCCACGACAGTGCATAGCCCAAGTACATAGTACATACAATGGACTTTTATTTTTATAAATAATCCTCTGTATGCACTGTTCCTATGCACTATGCACTTTCTGTAATTACTCTGTCTCAATTCCCATAGATCGAGCTGATCCACGGACGATCATCATAGCAGCCTCAATATCATTTGCATTGAGATCAGGCATCTTACGAGTAGCAATATCCTTGATCTGTGCGAGCGTGAGTTTGCCGACTTTGACCTTGTGTGGTTCTTTTGATCCAGATTCGAGGTTGATAGCCTTTTTTATGAGGTTAGTCATAGGCGGCTCACGAGTGATGAATGAGAAACTACGATCATCGTAGATAGTGATCACCGTCGGGAGCATCCAGCCTGATCTGTCACGAGTTTTATCGTTAAATTGCTTACAAAAGTCCGCAATTTGAATACCCGTGGGTCATAGAGCCGTACCAATCGGAGGCGCTGGGTTAGCAGCACCAGCATTGATCTGGAGTTTGACTATTCGTTTGATTTCCTTCTTTTTAGCCATAAAAATAAATAATAAGTATAAAGTAAAAGTAAAAGAATAAAGAATGGATTTTCTATCAGTGAGAAGCTCTCGCCAAGGCGAGTCACCAAGCAATCCATCGTTTTTCTGTTTCTTTTCCTTCTTCTGCTTTTCGCCAAAGGCGAAAAATGGTGGGTCCTCTGGGAATCGAACCCAGGACCGCCGGATTAAGAGTCCGTTGCTCTACCAACTGAGCTAAGAACCCACATTTGTAACAGTATGCGTGAGTATAACCGAAAAAATAAAAAGGCAAGCAAATTTCGAGCCCCTTTTGGGGTTCATATTTTTTTAAATATACCGCCTCACAATTTCTCGGAAAGCCTCTTCAAAATGGACAATATCAAATTTCTTTGACTGTTCGACCAGAGGAGCACTAGTATCATAATGCCCCTCTCCTATTTCATGGTGAAATTCGAGGAATCATTTTTCAAAGCTCTCATCCGTTTCTTCAGAGAAAAATCTCCCAGTGACACCATCGATATTGGTCTCAAGAAGCCCGCCTTGAGCGAGTCCAAAAACTGGCACTCCGGCAGCCATCGCTTCGACTGGGGCGATGCCGGCATCCTCCTTTTGTGGCATGAGAAACCCTCTCGCGTTGGTATAAATTTTGGCCACTTCCTCATCTGATATTCTTCAGAGAAATTCGATATTTTTTCCTGCAATTTTCTGGAGCTCTTCTTTTTGCGCTCCATCCCCAATAATCTTCACTGGTACACCAAGTTTGCTCATCACGCGAATGACTCGATCAACATGTTTAAATGGTGTCAACGCACTGGTCACAACATAATATTGCCTCTCTGAATTTTTTATAAATCCTGCATTCTGTACTTTGTCCTCTGTATTTTGTCCTTGGAGAAACCTCTGTGTATCTACAGGAGGCCAGATAACAACCGAATTTCGATTATAGTATTTCTGTATACGTTTTTGTACCTCTGCACTATTCGCGATGTAGAGAGTTGGGCGTTTTGAGGCTTCGAGGTCAATTTTCCTCAAATGAACTAATAATGAACGAACTAGTGGGCCTCCAATATTCTTTTTGAGTTGACCAAATATTCCTCATTTTTCATTTTTCATTTTTCATTTTTCATTTGAAATTCAAAGCTCCGCTTGAATTTCATCTGTCGCATCCCAGAGATACCTCGCTGGAGAATGACAATAGCAGATATGCTTGGTACGACCACCGATAAAGAGCCCATGTGCAAATCCACTAGAACTCGAGAGAACGATATCATAGTCAGAGACATCAATTTTTTTCACTGATGCGGGCATGAGTGGGAGGGACAACCGTGGTTTTCCGGTCAGTAAATACAGTGTCTGCGCTGGAGTATTGCAATGGATACGATTTTTTGGGAATACCAAACCAACTTTTTTTTCATCATACATCAGGGTATATACATCTGCTTCTGGATACATTTTCATGATTTCCAAAAGGACTCTCTCAGCACCTCAGAGCTTTATGAGCATCTCATGGACAATGGCTATTTTCATGATTTTGGAAAACTTATTTGTAAAACAAAACCAGAAAATGCATTCTCAAAATGTGGCAAAATATTTTGAGCTTTTTGAGATATTTTTTTTAATACAATTTCCCATTGATTTTCCTCACCCATACATACCACAAAGAAATCAGCAAGTGGATCAAGTCTTAATATCTGACTAATGAGCAACGCTCTTCCTTCCATCGCTAAAATCAAATTATCCTCTCAGTGCTCTCGAAGCCTCCCAATAACTCTTCTGTATTTCTGGTCATGAATAGATTTCATAAGAGGAAGATACGGGGCATCAGAATAAATATGCATGTATTTATTCTAATATCTTTTATATAAATGTAAACCTATGAGAAAAAATAGCGCATAACTCGTCGCAGCCTCTTCAAAAACATGAGTAAAGCACCCCATGATGACGACAGCGAGAAATGCTGAGAAAAGGGCAATACTATATGGATCCTTTTCGATAATCATTTTTTGCCATAAAGCGCGACCTATTATCATGATAACCATGAGAAAAATTATGAAACCAATAATCCCCTGCTCAATCAGTATTTGGAGGTACCAATTTTCAGGCAGGAAATCAACATTTGATTCACTAAATTGGAAACCACTTCCCTGTATCTGGCTCGCGGGACCAGCAGTTCCGAGACCATAACCGAATGGTTTCTCTAGAAACATCTGCCATGTTTTTGTGATATTCTCCTGTCGTACCATTATCGACCCGGCATGTTCAAAGAGGTCGTGCTTTTGGTATGCCATAGCGCTCAAGCAAATCAGAACCAAGATGCCTCATGCGAGTACATACTTTCTCAGTGACGGTGATGCCACAAATCGTGCATAGAGAATTGCGTAGACGATGATGCCCATGAAAAGTCCTATAGAGGATGTCTTTGAGTACGAATAAAATACTGCCAAAGATACCAATCCCGTGCCAATGAGAAGAGCGCCTGCTGTGATCCAATTTCTTCATTTTCTCTGTAGCAGAGAACCGACGAAAATGATGTACATCATCACGACAAAGACAGAAAAACGTATCGGTCCGCCAAACGTCCCCTGCAATCGGTGATGCCCTGCCACATTTTGTGAAAATGCGAGACATGTCTCCGGATGAAATGTCGAAACCGCATCAGAGAAACCAAATACCTGTACTGTCGTAGAGATATCAAAGAACATGTACCATACGAGAAATATCGCCAACATAAGTCCTGTGCTATAGAGGAGTGTCTTCACGAAAAATCTCGCATGCTCTTGGATGCCAGGCAAGCACATACCTATACAAAGCGCCAAGAGAAAAAATACGTCGTAACGAAAACCGAGAAGAGACTGTGGAGAAAGCTGAAATCCTGGAAAGATAATGTAGATACACGACCAGAGGAGAAAGAGTCCTACCGACAGTAGCACCGGTTTTGAACGGTATCAAACAAAAACATTTTTCCCATCTCTGAAAAGTACCACTGCACTCGTGATGAGAAAAAATGTCCCCACAAAAAATTCTTTCCAAAAACGGATAAATGTCGGATCGATGTGAAATTTACACTGAATTGTCGTGATCAAGAGGGCATGCCACGGGAGTAAAAAGAGAAAAACTGAGAAGGCATACTTGAGTATCTGGGTGAGTTGGATTTTTTTCACCTGAACCGGGAGGAGTCCTGCCAAGAGAAGAAAAAATGCCAATGTTGTATGAACTGATTCAAAGGAATGAAGAAATATATTCATGAGCATCACTGCGACAAAAGCACCAAAAAAGTACACATTTTTTTTCAGGCGAAAAAGTATAATAGTCAGGATAGATATGAGGAGTAAGCACCCGATAATTCCTCCTTCGACGAGTTGCTGCACATACCAGCTTTCTGGGATGTAATAGTTGGACTTGGTGAAGTAAAAATCAGGATTTTTTGACTTCAGCTCCTCCGCAAGAGACTTGAGAGGAAGGCTCTTGATGGTATCAAATTCTATGGATTTGTCATTCACGTCATCGATTCCTCGGCTCGCAGGGCCAGCTTGTCCGAGCCCAGAACCGAGAGGATGGCTCGCAAAACGTGTCAGACCTATCATCATACGCTCATAGTGCCCTGATGTAGACCCATGACGATTGAAGATGTCATAAAATTGTCCTCGAAACTGAAAAAGTACACCCAAAAATATCACCACAAGAATGATTCCCGGAAGAAGAATTTTTTTCAAAAGTGATTTGAGTATATCTAGGTATTTATCGGACTTCAAAAGAGCGACAAGAGATGCGCCCATAGTGACGAAAGCCCCAACAACGATACCAATATAGGCACTACGACTATAGGTCTCGAGGAATAAGAATAAGAGTAAAATCAGTACTACCGTATTGATCACACGATATCTGGCGAATCTCATCAGGGCAGTTGCATAGGTAGCCATGTAGACGATGAGAAAAAACGCCATCTGATTTGGCCCTTCGAGAACACCCTGAAATCGAACAACAGAAGACCCATCAATATCATGATAGATAGGAGGAGCTCCTCCCGCATCTGCCGAACCTATAACACCATTGAAGCCAAAGAGCGTCAGAATGGTTTCACCAAAAATATAGCGAATCAATATACTCACGATGAGCATGACGCCTCCTGAAACGAGAAAAACTCGAGCCATAGAAGCAGGAGACACTCACCAAATTGGTATAGCTCGTCGCAAAAAGAGAAATGCTAGCAAAAACTCTACATCGTATCGAAATCAGTACACATAGGCTATCAAAGTGGTATGATTGACCAGGCTCACGATGATCATCCACAGAGCATACAGCACGATTGCTCCGTCGATGCTATCCCATGAAGTCCTCTCTTTTGACTTGTTACTCAAACAAAAAATACCAAAAAGTATGATGAGAAATATCTCTTTCCAAAAACGAAAAAGAGGTAGACCGAGTTTATCACCAAAAAATACCGCAATAAGCACTGACCACGGAAGTAGCCCCACAAAAGTCCCCAAAACCCGACGGCCTAAATATGAAAATGACATATTAACGTGTTACTTCTCCGGAAACAACTACTGTAGGAGCAGGTGTAGCGGGGAGATTATAGAGAAATGCTGTGCCAACTACCCCGAGCAGGATACCAAAAAGTGCGAGCAGGGCCATAATTTGAACCCATGATATACGGATTTTTTTTGCCATAAAAGGGAAAAGTTAAAAATCAAAAATCAGGAGGAGTATATCAAAAAAAACCTCCTTGTCACCCAGAGTTACTGACCAACAGTGATACGACAGACCCGTGGATTGATGACATACTCAGCATTTCGGCTAAATATACAGTTAAACCATGCCAATTGACTGCGGATGACCGCGATGTCTCCAGGTGTGGATGTATCGGTAGTGTTGTTGCGAAAGAGCGTAGATCGGTCAACTTCTGTGATGAGTCATTGGAGGTCTTTTGTGAGTACATCGGTTTGGATGGCCTTTCCTCCACCGTCTATGAGATCAGTTCTGAGGACAAACCAGTAATCTTTTTTGATAAAATAAGTACTTTCGAGGAGGTTTCGGAGGTTTCGAAGAGAATCAACTGCTGTTTGATTGAGACCTGCCCTTACTGCATCGGATGTATCTTTTGCAGAGAGGAGATCATTACCAACTCGGATCATTTCTTTCATAATCTGGAGAGAATAGACACTTCAGAGTTTTTGGTCAGCGAGCATATGTGTGAGATACTGCCACATCTCGTACTGTGACACACTATTACCATTCTTTACCATTTCGAGCATAGAACGATCGCGTATGACTCGGGCGAGAGGATCACGAGAGAGGATATTATCATGGTAGACCTGAAATATGTTTTTCCATGAAAATATGTTTTGACGCGTCTCAGGATTGAGCTGGATCCAGGCTTGTACAGATTTTTTCACTGGGGTAAATACTTCTGGGAAAATCATCACATTTTTATTGATTATATCGTCTAAAAGTGTGAAGCACGAAGCCACATCAGCACCACAGGCATCTCATTTTTCGATCTTATTCACGAGTGTTGATACTTCTTCGAGTGAGTTTCTCACGCGCAGGTCGTGATGGACGATACCATCAGAGCTCTCTGGTTCACGGGCAAGCAGGGAACGAATAAGTGTATCAACATCTTTTTTTGTCACGTTTCCGAGCGCTCGCCCTTCATCGCGACGGAGGAGTGTCGTGTAGAGTGACCAGAGGTCTGGGAATATGACATCTTTTTGCTCTGCAACATCAAAAAATATCTGTTTACCATCTGCGAGCAAGAAGGAAGGAAGAATAGTATCACCAGTTTGTGTGGTAAATTCTGTATCAAAATTGATAAACTTTTTTGCCTTTGTATCGATAAAGATGGTTCCATCACCGCTGAGCACTCCTTCTAAAAAGGGAGATTTGAATTGGAGGCGTATGTCAGATTGCAAGACCCTGATTAACCATTGTCATCCCTCTGGGATAGAAATAGAAGGAGTCACTCCATTATTTACTGCAGGAATAGGCCCTACACCATACAAGAGAATGCCTCCCTCCTGATACCCTGTGAAAGCAGTACTATTTGGGTCAAAATTTGTCACTGACCATCATTTTGCTGTCTTGGAAATACTTTTCCAGGCACCGCTGGAATCAACTGATTGTACGGGTATAGGCTCTGGCCACTGGCTTACCCACCAGCCGAGAATTCCGAGTCAGAGCAAACAACTGAGCAAAAGTGGAGCAATTCGTTTAAACATATGCACATGATAGAGAAAAATTATGGGAGAGCAACCTCTGCCTGTTTCCAATCGGACTCAAATGTGTCGGAAATACTTTTGACATTTTCTCACGCGAGAAAAATACCGATTTCACGATTTTTTTCGAGAGAAGTTTTTGTGTAGTTGAAACTTCCGACAAAGGCTTCCCCATGGTCACGAATCAATACCTTGGCATGAAGAGGTTTTTTCATATATCGTACTTTGAGACACTTGTTGTAGTGAATTTTACTCATATCTGTATCAGCAAAACGAGCCAAGAGAAGACGGACTGCTTTCCCCGATGAACACAACGTCTGTATTGCGCTTATCATTCATATATCAGAGAAATCAGGAGCATAAATATCCAGTGCGACTTGAGATCATTGCAAAAATCCTATAAGTCGTTCTCGCGCATTGGTCGGTCAGGCGAGAAGTCGGATATCATTGGACATTCACTTATCTCCCCGGGCATCTTTTTGAAAAATATCCTCCAAACTCCCAAGTATCGACGGATCATTCCCAGTGAGGAAAAATTCTCGATTGGAGACAAAACTCGCCCGTGTCCAATTCGCTGTTTCGACAATCCATGCATCATCAATAATCATATATTTTGCATGCATAAAAGAAAACTGTCTGGCACCACTCTCGTGAAATGGTATATGATTTTTTGTGAGAAATGCTGTCGTTTCGCGGTTAATCGTTGTGTTTCCAAAAGGTGTCTTTTCGAGAATGATCTCCACATCAACTCCTCTCTCTTTTGCTCGCAAGATGGCATCTCTGAGAGATGGGACAGTAAAAGTATAGACGCCCACAGAGATGCGTTTTTGTGCTGAATCAAGTTTTTTTATGATCCAGGTCTCTGGTATTGGTCATATGATGAGACCGACATCGGTGAGAAATGTTTGTACCCCAGTTCCTACAGGGGTTTTATCATGATGATTTGTGTAGGGAGAAATATCGACACTCAAAAATACCAACACAGTGATGGTAGAAGCTATGATACCGCTCATATACCATGAACGACGATGCATCATTATCGAAAATGAAGATGAATATTATTTTCAAAACCGTGTTGAACCAATGTTTTTGAGAGAACGTCTCTGAGTGACCCCTCATACATACGAAGCTCAAAATTGATAATCGGTTTGCTGGTTACCACCGTCACCATGTCCCGAAAAAATGTCACAGTCGAAATCAGGGCCGACAAATCCTCTCGCCCCTCACTGATGAGATGTTTCTTGACTATAGCCGTGAGTAGGGCTGAGAGCACCAGTGGACTATTCCGTTGAACAGCCTTCGTATCCAAAATGTATGAACGTGCTACCATAATGGAGGGAGGAAATAAAATATGAGACCACTCGCCGAGAGAAGTGCGCCAATGAGCCAAAATCGCATCACAATAGTTTCTTCCATCATGCCTTTGGCTTCGAGATGATGGTGATAAGGAGCGATAAGAAATACTTTTTTACCATGACGAAATTTTTTGCTCGTAATCTGGATAATAACAGAGAGAATCTCCCAGATGTAGATGAGCGAGATAATGATGAGGACAAAGAGCGTATCTGTCATAAGTGCGATGACAGCGAGTCATCCTCCGAGGCCCAATGCTCCAGCATCACCGAGATAAAATTGTGCGGGCTTGATATTGAACCAGAGAAAAGCTGCGAGAGCGGCAGCAATCACGACACAAATAGTTGACAGCAGGAAGAGGTGTTCGTGGTAACAGATAAACGCGTAGAGGAAATAGTTTTGAGCGAGGAGTCATCCAGCGAGACCATCGAGACCGTCTGTAATATTCACGCTATTTGCCATCGCCGTTATGACAAAGATACTGACGAGTACATATCCCCAACCGATATTGATAAGTCCAATACCAGGAATAGTGATGCTATCATGTCCGAGTTTTGTTGAGAACCACCACGCTCCAGCAAAGGCAAAAATAGTGAGACCGAGCATCTTGACGCGAGCACTCATTCCCTTTTTTCCACCAATATTGCGGACATTGAGATAATCATCGATAGCTCCGAGAATTCCCATAGAAAAGAGCGCAAAAAGAGGCAAAAATGTCTCATTACGATTCCAGAGAGTATAGTGCAGGCTCAAACCGAGTGGAGCCTGTATAGACTGAAAAACAACGGTAACCAGTACCATGATGGCTACGACGATGAGGATCATGCCACCCCCCATATTTGGTGTCCCCTGTTTATGAGCATGAAGCTTATGAAATTTGGTTGCTTTCCCACCACCCATAGACGCCTCGGTGCGAATCTGTTTCGCGAGCCGTAGTCGTCTCAGCAGTGCGATGTAGCTGGGAGTAATGAGCATAGCAACAAAAAACGTTACCAAACCAAACACCACTATCCGCAAAATATTATGATCCATAGTTATTGCA